>SBGQ01000006.1 GCA_006226965.1 bacterium
AAGAGAGGTGAAGTCAAAGCTGTATCGTTTAAAAAAAAAAAAAAAAAGTAAGTTTTTAGGGAAAAAGACTCAAATAAGCAAGGCTAATAAAAAGACATACTTCGGAAAGTGTTCAACCTGTTTAGAAATGTGTGGAGTGAACATGTAATTATGTTTTATCCCTTTGAATAGCTATATTTGTGTGTCTCGAATGAGATATGGCATTGTGCAGAATGCTATCGAAAACATTAAATACCCTTAAATCCCTGATGGTCTGCACGCCTGATGGGTTTAAGGGTTTTTTATTTCATGTCACATCGTAACTTCATTAACTCTCAAAGAAATAGAACTCTTTGTATATCAATTTTAAGAAACTCAGGAATAAAAGAACTTGAAAACAAACCACTTCATAATTGCAGTAATGATAGGTTATTCAATGAGTTCAAGTTTTTAAAAGGCAAAACCATTGATGAATATGTAAAAAAGAAGAATGATCGAAAAAGATTTAAGTCAGATCAAGGTCATATATACATCATAGGAAACCTAACACATGGAGTTGTAAAAATTGGATTCAGCAAGAATCCAGAAACAAGACTGGCAACATTACAAACTGGATGTCCATATAAACTATCATTGATACATTCATACATAGGGACTCAAAAAGCTGAGTATGCTTTGCACCGAAAATATCAAGAATATAAAACACAAGGTGAGTGGTTTTCGTATAGAGGAGAGCTGAAGGATATAATATCTAATATTTTAAGCCTTCCAATTTTTTACAGACAAAAAATGAAGTTATAATGGCGGAAGGTAAAAAGACATTCATATTTTATTCTGATTGGATTAATATGATTCAGGAAATGCCAGATAAAGATGCTGGCGAATTACTGAAACACATATTATCTTACGTCAATGATAAAAACCCACAAACAGATAATCTACTTGTAAAAATGGCATTTGGACACATGAAGCCTATGATTAAAGAAGATTTGAAGAAGTGGGAAGAAATCAGGGAAAAGCGTAAAAAAGCAGGATATAAAGGAGGTAAAGCAAATGCTAAGCAAATGCTTTCAGATGCTAAGCAAGTGCAAGCCGTTAATGTAAATGTAAATGATAACGTTAATGTAAATGCTAATAAAGAAAATAAAGCTTTCAGCTTCAAAAAATCTCTCATTGATTTAGGAGTTGAAGAACCTCAATTATCTGACTGGTTAAAAGTCCGTAAAGCAAAACGGTTGACTGATTCTGAAACAGCTTTTAATGGATTCATAAAAAAATGCGATGAATCTCAAATGTCAATAAACGAGATCGTTAAAATTTGCGCTCAAAATTCATGGGGCGGATTTGATGTTGAATGGATGAATAATAATCAATATGGAAAACAGAATAACCAAAACAGAAGAAAACAAGTTATCGAACTCCTTAGTCAAACTGACGAATGGAAAGACATGTGATTTATTGACCGCAAAGCCTATCATGTTGCAAATCAAAGATCATGGTGAGTTAAGCGTTTTGAATTATGTCAAAGCAAACCTGTTAAAACTTTCAACCGCAATAGGTGACAATTTAGATCAAGACTATTCAAGGCTTGAAATGATTGCAGAAGATTTGATTGAACTCTACCACTACGATAGCATTGAAGATATAAGGGAGTGCCTTAAAAAAGGACGTAGGGGTGACTATGGTTTCGGACATCACAAGCGAGGATATGTGACAATGTTATTGCTTCGTGAATGGATGGAAAAGCATTTAGAGGAAAAAGCGATTATTCGTGAAAAGGATTTAGCCATTAAGAAAATAGAACTTGAAAAAGTTGAAAACTTTGATGCTAAAAAGTTTTATGAGGAGGGGGTTAAGTTTTTAGCAGCCCAAAACGAACGCGAGAAAAAGAGGAACAAATTTAGTTCTGCAACGTATGAGGAAATAAAGCATAGATATTTTAACGAAAACAAAAAAGAAGATGAAAATGGAATGGATTAGCATTAATGATAAACTACCAAAACAATGAGGTGCAAACACTATGAAGCAAATCAATGCGATTGCAATGCAGGGGTTTGTTATTCATTTAAAGCAATAGAGGAATTAGAAGCTGAAAAAATAGAGCTTAACCAGTTTTTAAGCACGTTTGATAAAGTAAAGCGGATGAGGCAAAGATCAAAAGAAATAGCCCCTTCCGCTTACCCTAATAAATAGAGCTTGCTGAGTGAGTAGAAAGTAAGTAAGTTACAATCAACGCTAAAAGCAATACAAAACCAATTCCCTGAATAATGTTCATCTGTCTAACAGACAAATCATTAAGTTTTTTGAATATCTTCATGCTTGATCAAACGTAAATTTTAAACCAAAGTTAGGTAATCTAAGTGAGCGGTTTAAAATAATGGCGAACGGTTGAAACTTATTTATGTGTTTTGCGTAAAATGTCTTAAGATAATAGAATGGCATAGAGCCTAACGTTCGAAGGTATCAACTGTGAATTATGAAGGAATTGAGAAGGTATTCTAGAAAGGTATATGCGATGAGTACATCTAAGAACATGGGTTAACGACCATGTCTCGTATATACCGCACCTTCTCACATTCTGGGAATAAGATCAGTTGACAACGCTTGATGCTGGGTTCATTTTGTTATAGAGAGTTATGAGTAGAAGCAAACAAAGAGGTAAAAGATTTAAAGATTGGTGGGGTAAAAGACCTCTTGCCCATCACACAGTAAGTAATAATAGCAAGACAGACAAATTCTTTAAAAGATTATTACACAAAATAGAAAGAGTACAGGGCAAGAGGTGGATAGAAGATGAACTTAATTCTCTATAACGCTTTTGGCGTATGCTTAGTGCCAATGGATTTTCGAGGCACGAGAAAATATAGAGTTGGTACGAGCATTTGACTCAAGGCATTGAGCATAAGCCATTTTGCACGCATGTGACACCGTAAAAAGATGAAAATGGAGAAAGATATAAAGCAAAAATTTATTAAATACGCTGAATGGTTACTGCCTTCAATCGGGCATGACATGTCTGATTTAAGACCTACTGACTTATCTGAATTAACAGACAAGTATTTAATCAATTGCCTTGAAGCAAAGCCCAAAGCGTTGCACTCAATGAAGGAGGGCGAGAACGAGTGCCGCTCTTGCGGTGATCCTATACCAGATGGTCTTGAGTATTGTAAAGACTGCTTTTGGTAAGTTATAATGTTAAACGAGAGAAGCACTCCGACCCTCTAGGGGTCATTGAGGGCAACGGCTATGGGTATGGAGTCGGTTTTTTACGGATTAACAACACAAAATAAATATGGATATTAAATTGAAATACAGTAGCGATATGGGGAAAAGAAAACAAATAGAAGAAATACTACTAAATGATTATGGATGCTTTGATGACTTTACAGTTGATAAGCTATTGGATTTAAGTGTTGTAGGGCGAAGCGAACAGTTAGATTGTGTTGATTGCGATTATGTTCGGATAAATGATAATTGTATTGAATGTAGAAAATGTGGTGATATAAAAGATGTTGCAATCTAATTGCCTACAACGGACGAGGCTATACACAGTAATTTTAACGATTTAAAAACGAAACAATGACAGCAAAAGAGTATTTACAGAAAAAACACGAATGGCATAGAAAACATTGGAATGAACACGAACATATAGACGATGAATGGTGGGCAAATGAAATGGAAGAATACCACCAAGCTAAGTTAAAATTATTGGGCATAGCTGGTGTTGTAGGGCGAAGCGAACAGTTAAAGGCTTTTCTCGATTACTGCGATGAAGCTGGGTGGATTAAGAACATTGATAAGCAAAGAATAATTAAAGACTATACTAAAAGCCTTTAATTGCCTACAACGGTTTGGCTAAACATCTGCGAAGCGTAGCGAAGTTGTGTTTAGGTGTTGTTGTGTGCCTGGTGCGGATTATATGTCCTTAATTTCAGTTTATCACCGCCCCTTTTTCTTTTCTTTTTTGAGCGTTGGAAAAAATATTTTGAAATTTCCTCTTCAAAAGTTTGCAGATATAAAATATCTACGTATATTTGTAGTGTAATCAAAAACAAAGAAACAATGACAACTGCAACAATCACAAAAACATTAAAAAAAGTAGAAGCAGAATCAAAAGAATATTCTTTAGGTTTTAGAAGATTAACTGTACTACCTGTAAGAGTTAGAAGAGCGTTTGACTTAGCCGCAAACTTAGAAACAAATTGGGATGGTAAAAAAGCTCATGAAAACCAAAAAACATTTTTAGGAGGGCTTACAGAGCAAGAATACATTAACTGGTTAAGACTTGTATAATGAGTAAAATTTATAAAAGAGAAAAAGTCACAGATGAATTAGATAGATTCTGTGACTTTCTTTTAGAGTTTAACCATAATGGTAAGATTAAATATATTCAAGGCAATATACATGTTGCGTCTTCTTTTTCAAACTATACAGGGTTTTACTTAAAAGAGATTAAAGAATGAAAGAGGAGCTAGGAAAGCAAATAGAAGCACTAAGAAAAGAACTTGGGGTTTCTACTTACGATTTAGAGCAGAAAGGCATACACCCAAGCCTACCAAGCACGATTGAAAAAGGGAAAAAAGGGTACTCAATTGATAGTTTGATTAAGTACCTAAATGCAATAAATGAAACGTATTCTGAGCGTGGGGAAAAAAGAAAAGAAAAAGAATTAGTAGTACAGGTGTTGCGGACTTCACGAACGTAGCACTTGCACACAACGGTTAGTATAAGATTAGTGCGCTAACCACAAAATAAGATAAAAGCACTAACGTAACATAGCGCATTAATTTTATACATTGTTATGCGCTGTAATTTAATTAGATATGAAAAGTACAGAAGAATTAAAAGATAAATTAATTGGCAAAACGTATGATGAGTGCCAAAAACTACTTTATATGTGGATAAAGCAAGGAATTGTTTCTTTGAAGCAGTTTAAAGAGCTTTTGCATTATTGCGCATAACGTTCGAAGGTATCAACTGTGAATTATGAAGGAATTTTAAAATATGGAAGAACTTACAATAGATAGAGTTATAGAAAACAAGTTTTCATGGGGTGACGTGATTAGGTACTATAAGCCTGATGCTACTGATGATGAGATAGAGTTTATACTATGGGAAAAAACTTGTTACCCTATGGATAGCGAGACTACTGTTAAACAGGTGTATCAATATTTTAAAGATTCCGAGAATAAGATCAGTTGACAACGCTTGCTGCTGGGTTCATTGTTGATACCTATTGTTGTGAAGATGTGCCCCGTACTGATTAAGTATCTATCACATTAGCAAGGGTTGCTTCGAACGTTGATGAAGAATTAGGAATGGCGGATTCGAGGTACGAGAATATAGCATTCCGTCCCTTTAGGGGCATTCTTCATCAACGGTAAACGGCTATGTGCAGTGCCATATAAACTTGCACTAACTTTCAAATAATAACTAAAATGAGTAAAGAAACACAAAACACAGAATTAAGCACAGACAAGGCATTGCATATAGCCGATGTTAGGCAACGTTGTTTAAATGTGATAAATACTATTGCACCAACAACCGAACTTAACGAACAGGTAAAAGGATGGTTAGATGACCTTGACTTTGTGGAAATCGTAATGGAAGCCGAACTTCAATTTGATTGCAAAATAGAAGAAGGCGAAACAAGAATAGATGACTTTGATAAAGTGAGTGATTTGGTAGATTGGCTTGCTTCCAATGTTGCCTAACGGTTTGGCTATGTGTAGTGCCGACCTTGAATAAATAGCTACACCAACCTAAAAACTGAAACAATGAGTAAAAAACAGAATTTAGAAGATAAAGACAAGGCATTACATATAGGTGGTGTTAGTGGCAGTACAGACAAATGTACTTGCTGCCCTGAATGTGGTTGTAAAGAATATGTAAATAAAAACTTGGTAGGCCATGGATACCGAATGTGTATAGAATGTCACCAAGATTGGTGGATTGATATAAAGTATGATAGTAAGTTTTGCCACTAACGTTCGCTATAAGTACTTTTAAATTCAAGTGGTTAAAAATCAATAACTTATGAAATCAAAAGGTATCACAAATGATCTTTTTATAGATTGTTTAGAAGGCTTAAGTATCGGATTTGATACTTCTAGTAAGTTAAAACACTCTATTGAAAATAGAAAGCAATCTAAAATAACTCAAGAAGAAGTAAGTGTGTTAACAGGGAGAAGTATAGCGACAATCAAAAGATTTGAATCAGGCAAAGTAGACAGCTTATTTTTGTTTTGCTACTATATTGAGAGTTTTTGACCGTTCATACTTTTATATGTCCGTTGATAAAACATGTGTAACCTTAATTGTTTTATTGGCGTATAATTGAGTAACGGTTTGGCTATGTGCCGTTGTGAGGTACGAGCAATGGACATATAGCCGTTGTTATGTGCTGGGCGGTTTATCAGCACTGAATTTAATTTTGGAAAAAATGAAAACAGAACAAGAGAAACTAAATGAAATGATTGAAAGAAGAAATAACTTTTCAATTAATTATTGCAAGGAAAAAGGATGGACAACTATAATTGAAGAATTAACAATTGAACAAATAATGGAGATTAGGCAACAGCAAGGATGGAAGGAAATACCAACTTTGATTGAAAACGGATTGTAGCCTTGCACATAACAAAACAAAACGATTATGAAAAAGCTACTATTATTCGCACTCGCATTTATCACTTCATATTTCTTAGTGCATTCGCTTTCGGACTTCGCTCTATCATTCGCGGAGGCTTGGACTGGTTTGATTATAACTGGACTTACATTTTTGACTTATGTCGCACTTAAAATAAAATGAAAAGAGCATGACCTACATCGAAAGATTGCGTAAAGGAGAGTTTGTAATGCAGAACGATTGCACCCATGAAGAAATGCAAGAGATTGTGAGGGTGGTTTGGCCTGCCACAAAGTCTATTACGTTAGACGAAATTATAAAATATTTGTTTGATGATAGTTGTATAGGGGTAAAAGGCAGGGGTAAATATTGGGTTCAAATGTATGAATGGGAAGAAACAAATACTGTTATTTCCTCCAAACTAATCCTATCAGAAATCCGTAAACCAAAAAGAGGTAAGAAGATCGGATTGAAAGAACTCGCTAAAATGGCTTATGACGAAATGCCTAACGAGTTTAGAGCGCACCAGCTTGCGGATAAATGCAGGGAATTAGACTTCACTAGAAAGCATTCATACATAGATACTTTCATGAGGTATGTGAGGGACTTACGTCTTAGAGGCATTATCAACTATGATGTACTTTCAAAGAAGGATTCACTTTATAAGAAAAAGTTATGAACAAGTACGCAACAATCGCAGATATTCAGATCGGTCAAATCTTAATAGCTAACGGTCAGAGGTACAAAAGGCTTTCAAACACATGTCATCATTTAATGGGATGTGTGAAGGTTTTTGAAGCCCCAACAGGAGAAAGAATGTTATTTCCAAAGTCAAAAGACGAACAAAGGGTATTAGTAAGGGACAATCAAACTTTTGAACTATGAACTTGAAAAAAATAACCAAATCAGAACTTGTTGATTTATTAGATGAACAACAAAGAACCATTGACCGACTAACTGAAGATAAACGATATTATGAAAATGAGTCTAATAAGTGGCAAAAAGAGGTATACAAGCTATCACATAAGATAGAGGAAGAAAAGAAATTGAGACAAAGGATAGAGTTTGAACATAGGCTTAATTTATTAGCTGAACTAAAAGCAATGAGTTCATTTTTAGGAGTTGCAAATTCTGGGGCTACTCATCGAGAGAAAGACAGGTTAACACACGGAATTTTAGAACTGAATGTAAAGAAAGCAGAAGAACTAACTAATCAGTTATTCAATTCAAATTATTATGACCAATTACCCTTTTAAGATATGAACGAGATAATAGGCTATGTAATAATTTCAGGCGGCATAGGATTTTTAGCTGGTTTATCCGTTGCAATAGTTGCTATTGATTTTGGAAGAAACCTGAAAAACTTGGAGGATATTGATAACCCTAATAATCATTAGTACGTATAAAAAGTATGAAAGAGATATTAGAAGAAATCGACAAGCAAATAGCCGAACAAGATCGGTTAAAAAACATTGCATCCGAGAAAAATGATTATTTATTAGCAATAGACTATATAAACGTCAAGACAGGTTTATTGTTAGCGAAACAAATTGTAATCCAAAACTGGAAATGAAGCTATTAGCAAAAGCAATAATATCGGTCATTGTAAAACACGTGGTGAAATGATTGATTTAGGAAAATTAAAACAACCAATGCCGTATAAGTGGAGGGTTCAATCGTTTTCAAAAAGAAAAGCAGTTGCAACGTGTGTGGCATACATAGACAGTCGAGACGTTCAGAATAGATTGGATGAAGCTGTTGGCCCTATGAACTGGCAAAGTGACTACAAAGAAGTTAAAGGCAACTTGTTTGCTGGAATAGGTATTTTTAATGGCGAAGTATGGGCTTGGAAGTGGGATTGCGGAATAGAATCTAATACAGAAAAAGAAAAGGGTGAGGCGTCTGATAGTTTTAAGCGTGCAGCCGTTAAATGGGGTATAGGACGTTTTCTTTATGATCTTGATATTCAGTATGTAACCGCTAATGAGGTAAAAACAGGATCTAATTATCCTTATTGTGTTGATGTAAATGGGAAACAAATTTATGATTTGACTAAGTACATAAATGAAAATCTAAATAAGATACAGCTAGAACAACCTAAAAAAGAAAAACCAAAAAGGGTAAGGCTTGTTAAAGAACACATGCCAGAAAAATGGAATGCTATTGTAAAAAAGATTAGTCAAGGGACTGATTGGGCTATTGTAGAAGAACACTTTATTTTAACAGATACACAAAAACAACAAATTGCAAAAGAAGCAGAAAAATTATGAGCAAAGAACTATTTGAAGACCAAAGACAATTTGAAGCAAGCAATAAACCTCAATACACATTAGAGGGAATGCTTCATTATTTAAGGGATTTAACCGAGTCGGTAGAAAACGGGAATAGTGATTCTATTGTAACGCTTGCAAAAATCACCAACCTAGAAAAAGCTTTAAAAGACTGCAAAGATCAAGTGTATTTGACAGCGTTAGAAGAGGCTGAAAAATATCCTGAAAAGACATTTGAGCATAAAGGCGTAAAGGTTGAAAAAAGAGCAGGGCGAAAGGTATATGATTTCAAAAACATTCAGGAATGGAACAACCTAAACCAAAATGTTAAGCTATTTGAAAGCAAGTCAAAAGCTGCTTATGATGCTTATCAAAAAGGGTTAAAAATGTATGACGAGGAAACAGGCGAAGAAATACCAATTCCATCGGTTTACAACACTAAAGACGTTTTAGTTTTAAGGTATGCCGACTAAAGTAATAACGGCAATTCAAACAGGGTTTAGGAGACTGAAAGAACCAAATAGTTATTCAGTCTCCTATCACACCCAAGAGATAGATCGTGAAACCGCAATGGACATAGCTGACTTCACAGGCCAATTAGTTAAAGTGGTGATTTCAGATAGCAACATTCAGAAAGAAATTATTGAGTCTGTTGAAGCGGTAGACATCCGAGAAAAAGAGAAATGGTCACCAAGTCAAAAGCTACGGTTTGCGATTAGAGAATTACAAACTAGACAGGGACTCGATGACCAAGAACCAGAAGAGTATTACCGAGAATGGATAAGCAAGTTTATTGAACATATTAATAAAATCAAATGACAATTAAAGGAACGGTTGAAGAAATATTCGACACGCAAGTAATAACAGACACATTTCAAAAGCGTGAGTTCGTTTTGAAATATGAGGAAAACCCTCAATATCCTGAATACCTGAAAATAGAGGTTAGCAATGATAAATGTCAGCTTTTAAATTCTATCAAGGTCGGCCAAACAATAGAAGCTCATGTGAATCTAAGGGGTAGGGCATGGACTGATAAGGAAGGAAAGAAAAGGTATTTCAATTCAATTCAGGCATGGAAGATTGACTTTAGCGGAAGTGTGGCGCAACCTCAAAGCGAACCAGTTAATGATGATGATGACGACCTCCCATTCTGATATGCCAACTGTTAAATTCATAGAAAGCAACCCAGAGCCAACCCTTATAGCTTACAGGGCTGACTTAAAAAAATTCAGGGAGTTTTACTCCAAGAAAGAAGCAGCTAATTTCTTTAAGTGTAAGCCAGTCAGCGTTATCAAACCATCTTACGGTTACGACTGCAACCACTTAACAGGTAAGAACATCAACCAGAAATGGTTTATATTCAACTCAGGACTAAAGAAAAAGTATGTATCAGAGTACTTGAATGAAAACAAAACAGATGTTTTAAGCTTTTATTGAAATAATTACCACTAATCACTTTATACAACCGTTCGTGTAAAAGCATTATCGAATAGAGATTCGAGCCGTTATATTAGTATCATAATTAAACGACAAAGACATGAAAACATCAAACGGTAAATCAGAAAACAAATTCTACAATATTAATCATGTAGTAAACGCTAATACAATTGAAATGGTAGATAAATCAAAAACTTGGGTTATGTGGTCTGCTGACCAAATGAAAAAAGGACTAACTATCAGACGCCTCAACAGAATAGCCCATACTTTATCACTTTAATTTAAGCCCTTCGGGGCTTTTAAACTTTAAGACATGAAAGACTTAGGAATTACAAAAGAATCTCAGGCAGGATGGGATGGAATTAAGACCTACAAAGAATGCGGTATACTTCCTTCTGAACTATTGAGGCAACGGGATGAGCTTTTGGAGGCTTTGAAAGGACTTTGGAAAGACACTAAAGAAAATAGTGGTCTATCTGTTTCCGACTTGGTTTATTTAGACGGCACATTTAATATAGAACAAGCAATCAAAAAAGCAGAAGGGAATGACCAACATTAAATGCTACCTAAACACATTCGCCAAAAAGAACTTTAGCTCGATACTAACGCAATGGTTTAACGATCAAAAACAGCTAGACACGTTCGACCCTATCGAAGTATTCGGGGCTAAGTTGGAAGTGGTCGATTACGATGAGGAAGAGAATAGAATACTTTGGAAAGCAATCGAAAACTAAGGCACTCGAAAGGGTGCTTTTTTGTTTATAGCTAATTTTCGTAATTTTGGAAAAAAAGAAATGGCATCTATTTCTAGGCTTCCAAAAAACACATTCAACTTTATCAGATGGTATAAGGCAACATCAGCCACTACATCAGACCTACCTATAACAACATTAGATAACGTTAGTGAATCAGAGCCTTATGAGTTAACTAATAAATACATTAGAGATCAATCAACATTTTATCCAGTATTAATAAGGGGTCAAAATCATTTAATACACTTCAATTTTGATGAAAGGATAAGCGATGCAGATTTCGCTAATTGGAGAATAGACCTTTACGATAACTCAGGAAATGCAGTAGATACTGATTTAGGTACACTTACTAAATGCGATATCAGTGGAAGTGATTACAGGATGTATGCTACTATAAACATTAGTAATAGTGTTTCTTTAGGTGTTTATCAGATGGTGATATTAAACACATCAACATCGGCCGTTAAGTATCAATCAAACTGCATAAACGTAATACCACCTTCTCAAATACTTAATTACACATACCTAAAATATAGAAACTCAACAAACACTTTTAATTATGATTATGAGGGTGTTTCTGGCTATATTAATTTATTCCTTCCTATCAACGTAATAGATCAACAACCAGAAGTAGAAAAAAAGACATACCAAGAACGCACAACTGGAATTCCCAGAAATCAAAAAAACCAAAGTGCAAAAACTCTTACATTAGAAACATACTTCTTTGACGAGGGAGCGCATGACATGATGTTAGCACTATCTAATCATGATGCCATTAAGATAAACGGGATAGATGTTTCCGTAAAAGAAGCTTACAAAGTAGATAGAAACAAAATGAGTAAGCAAAATAAAGGCACATTGACTGTTTACGATCAAAGGTATTCAACTATAAATCTTAACGGTTGATTGCTGTAGATTCAAATGGGCAATTAATTTACTCATTACCAATGTTTTATTTTCCTATTGATGGTGTTCGTCTAATACAAAAAGAACTTCAATTTTGCTAGCTACGTTACACGAGCGGAAAGGTTTTTATTTGAAAGGTTTTTTTTCGTAAATTGCAATGAATTTAAAACCCTTTAGAAAAAATGAGTGATTGTCCACTACCTAGCACATTAACCACAGTACCCTATGACTTGGATAATTGCGTAAACACGGGAGGTAAGATTGCAAGATTTATCTTCCAAGTAAAAGATGACACAAACAACAAGTTTGTGAATAGCACAAATGGAATTGAAGAAGCTACTTCATGGAGTTCATTGCCTGATGCTTCAGATTCTACAAAAGTAGTTGTAACTCCTTATGTTGAGAATGTTTCGTTTGGAGAGCCTGGAGTTATCGAGTCAAGTGAAAATATTGATGGTGCTCCTTTTGCGATTGCCACAGGTCACACGCCCGTAAGCTTCCAAATGAGAAACCTTTCAGGAAGCCAAAGAGCAGCGTTGAAATCATTGAAAGACCAACCTAGCTTAGTTGTTTACTTTGTATATGTTGACGATAAGATCGGAGCTAAACTGCTTAGTTCTTCACCTGACACACACGTAGGTATTCCGATTTCTTACAGGACTGTACAAGTTCAAGACCCTTCAAGAGAGGGCACAAAAGCAGATGAGTTTATGACTACAATGACTTTTGCTTTACCTGAAAATTGGTCTTCTACTTTCTCGGTGACAACAGCGGAAGCAGGATTTAGCCCTAAAACAGACATTAAACCTAGTTAATCATGGCATTTAGTACTAAAAACGTTTATTACGTGGGTAAGGCACTAGCTAAACTACCTAGTGGCCACGGGTTAGGAACAGCACCTGCAAGCATTGGAACGGCTGAATTAAATTCAGTACAAAAGAAGTTTACTATTTCGGTAGGGTCTATCCCAAACGCTACAAAAACAACTGCTTCAACTGCTCTTAATACGGCTATTGTGGCAGAGGTTGACGCGCTTATAGGTACTAGCATGGGCGTTGATACTTCTGGTAATACAGTTAGCTATCGTTATAGAGTGACTGACATTGTAAGAGGTGATACTCCTGATGACATATTTCTAATCGAAGCTAACGATTCATATTTTATTACAGGAGATTTTAGCATAGCAGTATCATGAGAGTAACATTAATCGAAAAACCGAAAGAAGGTAAACAAATTCAAAGGACTGAAACTCATGATATCGGTTTAGCGGAAAAGATGTTAAAAAAAGGAGGGTGGGACATAAAAGACAAGGATAAATTTGTTTTTATTGATGGTAAGATTTCAACAATTACAAAGAGACCTTCAAAAAAAACACATGAAAAGAGAAAGTAAATTTCTTCATCTTCATAATCAGAGAGCACTTTAGAAATAGAGTGCTTTTTTTGTAACCTATTTTTATATGGTTCGTTAAGTAGGTAAGAAGAACTTAGCAACTGAATATAAAATTTTATATACAATTATTGTCGAATATATTTGCAAGCATGCCTTATAAAGACCCTGTAAAAAAAGCAAAACACTACTCTAATTATCAAAAACCCTACATGAAAGAATGGGTTAAAAAAAACAAAGAGGATTGGAACGAGTATCAAAAAAATTATAAGGTTAGAAAAAGATTTGAAGAAGCCAATTCTATTATAGAAAGTGTAGAAAAGTTAGGTATTGCGGAAATAAATTCATTAGCGTTTAATGCAGGGATTATTCTTTTTTATATGCTCAGAACCAATATTTATAAACCTTGGGCTATATCATACAGAACGGGGATTTTAATTAGTGATATAAAAACAGTTCAACATAATTGGATAAAAAATAAGGTTTGGTCTAAAAATAGTGGTTGGAATTTTGAAGAAACTAAAAACGATATTGAAGAGATAGTTCAAATAACTTTAATTTGTTTGATTGGTTCGGGGGATATTATAAGATTTTTAGAAGGCTATAAAATTAAACAGATTCGTAAAGTAAAAAACGGTGCTTATATACCTGTTATACCAACAATAAAATGAAAGACATTAAAGGATTAACAAATAATCCACCTCTTAACTATGGGTTGAGGGTTATGGATATTGACAAAAGAGTTAGTGCATTCCTTCCAGTTGGAAGTGTTGAACATAGAATACTTGTTTCATATATATGTAGTATGATAGGTTATCTTGATTCTTTTTACCAAGACGTAGCTGATCGTCAGGTAATGGAGTATTTTAAAGAAAAATCAAGGTCTGAACTTGAGAAAGAACTTTCTGGTAAGTTCATCGCTGGCATCAGAGATATTAATGTCAAAAACTTCTAAATCGTTACTAACTAATTATAATAAATGAACGCTAACACCAAACCAACACACGTTTTGATAGTTAATGAAATGAGTATTTAAGAATAACTTAACAACTGAATGAGATGATGCTTAACGATTTAAAGTTTGTAGAAAATCCAAAATCTAATTATGCTTTGTCATCACAAGACAGATTTATATATCAACACGGCCTTTTTAATTGTAGGATACTAAAGTTTAAAGTCGCCAATGAAGTTTTAAAGTCCGTGAAAGAGTACGACCCACAAAACAAACTATCAAGAGAACAAAAAGAATTTATAGTTAAAAACTCTAATAAAGAAGTTCTATGCTATATATGCGGTAAATACGAAGAAAGGCCAGACATTTTTGTTTACGGGGATGACAAGATAGCGTTTCAAATAGATTGTTTTCAATAAAACCTAAAGACCATGAAAAGAACCACAATCATTTTAATAGGTATTATAGTAGCTATACTAGCCTTGAACTCATGCGCTAGCTCAATGGCGTGTAGTGACATCTATAAGAGCGGTAAGAAGCAACCACCGAAGCAAAAGAGTGGAGTAATGACAACGAGCTGGAACAAATGAAAGTCTTAATAATATCTGTTTTAATACTTAGTTCGGCAATAGGACTAGTTTATCTTTCTTTTTACCTAGCAACTGTTTTCCATAATAGAAAATCAAAAAGGAAAGAAGTATATAACTTAGAAGCCAGAATGGTTATAAAATTCTTTTGGCTTCCAATGTATATTAATGGTCAGTTTTTATGGATGAAAAGACATATCGTAATTCAATCATGGGTTTTTGATAGTCAATATTATTGTTCGTTACCGTATGAACTAATATCTAAAGAGCAGGATGATGTATGTATTGAAATGCCAAAATACGATCAGTCGCTAGGCACATGGATAACTATTGATGTGATAGCTTAAAATTCCTTATCTTTACACTACATTAAAAGACTAATGTAATGGCGGAACATGAAATCAAATCATCAAGCTTATCTATTCCAGATATAAAGCTTAATAAAATATCCTTCACGGATAACACTTCAACAAAAGATTACTTCATTGGGATTGATGATATAAGCTTAAAAGAGCAATCTATAAATAAACTCAAGGATCTAATCAGTCAAGACGGTAAAATAGTCATACTACATGATTTTAGATATGGAGTTGAAATTGGTTATAGAAAGTGGACTTATACAGAGGATGTCAATATTTATGAGAATACCAGAAGAACAGACATTAACTCATTAGTTGAAGGTTCATCAGGTACTTATGAATGTATTTTATGGATTAGGGTTTTAAAATACTAATGTAATGGCTTTTCAAAAAGGAAATCAATTATACAAGCTAAGGTCAAAAGACGGTAAGGACAAGGTATTTGAAAAACCAGAAGATCTATTTAACGCTTGTAACGAATACTTCGAGTGGTGCGAAGAAAACCCACTACAAGAAGAGGTAGTATTCCACTCCCAAGGAAACATCACAAAAACGACCGTGGCGAAACGAAGGCCATTCACCCTTAACGGACTATGTATTTTCATAGATATTAGCTTAGATGGCTTTTATTTGTACGAAAAAAGGGATGATTATGTCGGAGTCACTAAGAAAGTTCGTGAAATTATCTACAATCAGAAGTTCGAAGGGGCTGCATCTGGATTCTTCAACGCCAACATAATCGCGCGTGATTTAGGACTTGCTGACAAATCAGACATCACTTCACAGGGGGAAAAGGTTCAAATCTACTTACCAGACAACGGAAGGAAATAACATTTATATTCATAATTACGTATTATAAATATGGAAGAGGACATTTTAAATGATGCTTTAAATTTTGGTGTTTCATTTTCATCTGAAAAAAATGATGTATCAAAGCAATTAGTTATAAATACGGTTGAAAAGTTCTTTAACAGCATGGAAAACGAATGTATGTGTGAAGAGTTTCTTAAAAAGAATGGTTATGATATATGGATAGATTGCCAACAATGTACGAGATTTAATAACCACAGGTTAAAATTGAACTGGCGTAATTCTTAGTGTTTTTATGGTAGGATATTGAATATATTTCTATCTTTGAGTTATGAAAACCAAGACAAAAAAAGATATAGGGATAATAAAGGATGTTCCTTATTTTATAAGCGTTCCTGATCCAAATAACTTTAAAGACCCTTTTCAAGTTGTTTCTGATGAAGAGAGAAAAAAAATTTGGGATGGGCATGAGTTTCCTAGATATTTTCCTCATAAAAAAGAAGATGAATAAATCAATAATAATCCTATCAAAGGATAATGTTTTTGAAGCTTGGGGGTCAATTACTGAGGTTTGCAAGGCTCATAAATACTCATACAGCTATTTGAAGGGCAAGAAATTCCCTTTTACTTACAAGGGTGTAAGATTTGAGAAAGTACCGTTTAGAGAAAGAAATGGGATATGACAATTAAGGAGAGAAAAGAACATCTTGAATCTGTTATTAGCAATGCTCAACTAGAATTAATTGAGCTTAGAGAAAAATGCCCTCACAAAAACAAAATAGAAGGAAATTACTCTTATAGAGTAGGTCAAATTGATTTAGCTACTATTTGCGATGACTGTGGTTCTTTGATTGTCAATCATGGAGTCGCTTTTGAATCTGAATTAGTTTCAAAAGGCTCATTTAATCTAATTCAAAAGAAAGGGATGTGAAACCCTTAATCACCACTAACGTATACTATAGTATGAAAAATATAGTAAGCATTGATGACATGATCGAATATTTGAACTGCATCAAACAAAGTGGAAAGTATATATCAAACGTTAAGATTAGCGTAGTCCCCAATAGTATTGATAGTATAGATATATTGTCTGTTTGTTTTGATATTCCATCCATAAATATGGCGGTATTTTCAAAAGCTCATATCGATTTCTTTAAAGAAGAAGGTGATGTTAAATGTAGTTTGAATGATTGATGAAACAATTCAGTACTAATAATACATACGGACTAACCAACGGAACCAGACTAAGCCGTTCACAGATTGAAAGCAGGATAAGACAGTCTAAGAAGCAGCTTATTGATAATCAACTTTTATAGCATTCTTATAACTTTTGTGAAGAGTGCAACGTAAACGGAAGTAATACAAGGCTTGATTGTTCGCACGTTGTAAGTGTTAAAGAATGCTTAGAGAGTGGTAGGACTGAATTATCTTGGGATGTAGAGAATATGAGGGTGTTATGTAGAACGTGTCATCAAAAACACGATAGATTATGAAAGGCAAGCTAGATATAGAATTGGATTACATTAATTATAAAAATCCAGACTTTGAAAATAAAAGCAAAGTACACGATTGGAAGAACTATGTTCCTGATAATTGGGCTAAAAACTGGAATGAATTTACAGAGCGTGAGAAGAAAATAATAGCTGTTTTATGTTCAGGACAGGCAGATAGTGAGGAATGGGATTAAGGTTAAACAATAAGATAGGTAATGATAGTTACAAAAACAGGATGGATTCTTTTTTATAGCGTTGACATATCTTTTTATCTAGGCGAAATAACATATGAAGAGTATGTAGTTTATTGGGATAAACACGATAGATTATGATAAAAATAGCCGTTTATTTTCAAGGAATGGAAGAACAAGGATTTGTCCATAATTCAGAGATAGACTTATATAGGTTTTTAGCACAAAGCTTTAACGACTTTTCTGTAAAATCTTGTGAATATTCTTTAATGGGGGAATGTTGGTTTTTAGAGATAGTTGGCGATTTAATAAATAGAAATGATGCAATAAGCTTTCGTGATTAACAATCAGGATAAAACTCACTGAAATGAAAAATTCAAATAAATCAGCAATGCCACAACTTCATATGATTGATGGTAATTGGCAAAAAGAACCATCAGAAGAATATTCTGGGCTAACCAAAAGAGAATATGCAGCTATAAAAATTGTGAGTTCTATATGTGTAAACGCTGGAAGAAACGGTCATTCTTTTTCTTGTGAAGAAAAGATAGCTGAAACAGCGGTAAGAATTACAGACTCTTTATTTAAAGAGTTAGAGAAAACACGATAGATTATGAAAATCAATTGGTGCAAAATATTAGGCCATAATTGGGTGCCTGTATTTATCAAAGGTGTATATAATAAACGAATGATTAAATTTGTCGGGTGTTATTGCCAAAGATGCTCTAAAGGGGAAAAAGAAGTTAATGAGTTAAATGAAATCGCTATAAACAGGCAATACGGTACTTACAATGAAAGATATTTTCAATGAAAGAACTCCGACCACAGAAAGGCTATCAAGAAAAAGTACTTAGTACAAGTGCGGACATTTGCATTTCAGGTGCCTCCGCAGGAGTTGGAAAGACTTTCGCACTATTGCTAGAGTTCTTAAGGCATGTAAACAATAAAAAGTGGGGCGGTGTAATATTTAGAAGGACTACACCACAGATCAAAAACGAGGGGGGTCTATGGGATGCTAGTTCAAACATATACCCTTATGTTGGTGGAACACCTAAAGAATCTGTAAACGAATGGCATTTCCAAAGCGGCGCAAAGCTTAAATTTTCTCATCTTGAATATGAAAAAGACAAGCTCAATTGGATGGGTTCAGAGCTTAATTTCATAGGCTTTGACGAATTAACACATTTCAGTAGTTCACAGTTCTTTTATCTTTTAAGCCGTAACCGTTCAACATCTGGCATTCAACCATATGTCCGTGCTACTTGCAACCCTGACCCTGATTCATGGGTGTATGAGCTTATTAAATGGTGGATAGGTGAAGATGGTTACCCGATAAAAGAACGTGACGGTGTTATTCGCTATTTCATTAGGCATGAAGGAAAGTATATTTGGGGCAACACCAAAGAGGAAGTGATTAGCAAGTCCTCATTTATGCTCGATGAAATGGTAGAGAAATCAGAAGGAACTGTTAAAGCAGAAGACTTTATCAAGTCGATAACGTTTATATCTGGCTCTATCTACGATAACAAAGAGCTATTAAGGGTTAACCCTCAATACTTAGCTAATCTAAACGCTCAGGACGATGAGGTTAAGGCTCAATTACTAGACGGTAACTGGAAAATAAGAATAGACAATCGAGACATTTACGATTATCATGCTTTCTTAGACGTTTTCACAAACGATCATTTGCCTTTCGGAAAGCCTTACATAACCGCTGATATTGCAATGGAGGGAAGTGATAAGCTAGTTATATGGGTTTGGCGCGGTTTTGTTGTTGTTGATGTCGAGGTAATTGATAAGTCAGATGGGAAGGAGGTTATCGACATACTAAAAAGGCTAAAAACTAAACACGGAGTTCCTGAAAGAAACATATCTTATGACAATGACGGTGTAGGTCGTTATATTAAAGGCTTTTTTCCTAATGCAATTGCATTCTTAAACGGTGGCGTTCCTGTAAAGCGAGAGAACTACGCTAACCTAAAAACTCAATGTTATTACAAATCGGGCAAAAGGGTGAAGGAAAACGGTATTTACATTCTTCCAGAGGTAGCTGAAAAGCAATATTCAAAAGGCGTAACGATCAAACAAAGACTATTACAGGAACGCAAGGCAATAAAGAAGATTGCCGACCGTGACGGCAAATTGCAGATCAACAAAAAGGAAGAACAAAAGGTATTGAATAACGGAGAATCACCTGACTTAACTGATGCCCTAATGATGAGAGAGATATTTGCTTTAAAAAGTTCTGGAATAACAGTAAGAGTAACGTAACAAAACCAAACCTATAACGTATAAGGAAGTATGAAGAACACAGAAAAAGAAACAACGCTTAATTATTTGCCAGAACAAATAGAGATAAAAGATATCTTAGATAAGATATCTATATCTGATTACAATAGATTGAAGGCTCATTTTATTAAATCAGAACATAGGTCATTTAGCTATCAATTAGATAGCTTAGTAGAGCTTTATGATAAACTGAACAATAAACTGAATAATAAGTAAGCATGATAAAGATGGTTATGAATTAGATAATATATTAGAAGGTATTAGTAGGATGAATTGAGATGGCAACAATTGACTTAGATAAAAAAAATAAAGAGTGTGGTTTTATTGTTGAAAGATCACCATCCTTTCTAAGGGCAGGCTATCTGTTCAGCGATTCAATAATTGAAGAATTAAAATATTGGAATAATAACAACATGAAAGAAATGAAAATAACACCTCCTAAAGGCTACGAGGTAGACAAGGATAAAAGCACTTTTGAAAACATTGTGTTTAAGAAAAAAGATTCTCGACCTATGAGTTGGGAGGAGTATGTAGATCATTACCTCGTTTGTGGGTCTGAACACTCGTTTTCATTATCTTTGTTAACTGGTTTTATACCCAAAAAATACATAGCCCTCCGTAAACTAGAACTACTCCGTAACGCTTGGAATGATGGGGTAAAGTTTAATTGGAGAACACTTTATTATTGGTGTATTTGTCAAAGAGATTCAGACAATAAAGAAGTAGCATTGTGGGAATCTCATTCTCCTAGATTCCTACACTTCAAAGACCGAGAAACAGCATTTCTATTCTTTGAAACATTCAAAGACCTAATCGAAGAAGCTAAGGATTTGATATAATCCAGACTTCCTTTCAAGATAAAGCCGTTGCAGATTGTGACGGCTTTTTGCGTTATTAAATAATACATCCTTTTTATTATCTTTGTACAAAAGCAAAGGACTGCTGCAAAAAGATAATAGATGTCACCACGGGATTTTATAAAAAAAGGGTACGGAAAAGATCAGTTAGCCAAAGCAGTCGATCAACAAAAGCAACTGCAATACTTAACAGTTAGCCAAATTCAAGAAAATGTAACTGCTGACTATATAGAAAAGTTATCAGAGGCATATTCTGGAAAAGACCCTATGTTATCTTGGGTATATACTCTATTCAAAAAAGATAATTGGAAGTCATTCTATAAGTACTGTAGATTCCCACTTCCTTCATCTTCATTGGCTAAAGATGAAATAGAGAAATCAATGGAAAGAGTATTCTTCTCAGATGATAGCTTTGTAAAATATATAGTCAATAATAAAGAAATCCAAGAACCTGAATTTTTGGATTGTGATCACTTTCAAAAGCAAGTTTTCAACTGGCTTCTTTATAGGCACAATGACATAATAATTCACGATAACGAGGATATAAACACCCCTTATCGTAAGATCATTTCAATTGAAGATGTCGTAAGTATTAAAGTCAAAGGGAGCAAGATTAAAAACATTGCTTATAAAACATCTTTCGAGATTGATGGAGAATACGTTGACGGTCATATCTATATGGATGATGATGTGATGGCGTTTGTTCCAGTAGATGAGAAAAAAGAGTCTATTGAAATTCCTATTGATATTGACAGATGCCCAGCAAGCTTTATTAGTGCAAGTCCTTTTGGCATTGATGATCCAGTTGTAAGAGAGTCAATATTTAGCCGAGTAAGGCCATTAATGGAGCAATACAACTTCTTAACTACCCTTCAATTAATGTCAGATGCTAACGGGGCATTTCCTATCGTTGTTAAGCTTGCGACACAGTCAGAAGATGAGGATGACAATATTCAAGGAGAATTAGGATATGCATCATTTACTGGTGAGAATGCTATGTCATCCACATTAGCACAAGGTCATAAAAAGAAAAGACCTGCAAGCGAACTAAATGCTGGGAGTGTTCATGAAGTCCCTCCAATTGAAAAGAATGACGGGAGTTATGACATGTCCGTTGTTCAGAATTATATCAATTTCTTTAGAACACCTGTCGATTCGTTGAATTATATTAAAACACGTATTGAAGATGTACGAAAAGAAATCATTCGAATAGTTGTAGGAGACTTTACAGAGCAAAACGATAGTGCAAAGAATGAAATGCAGGTTTCAAAGTCTTACATTGCTAAACAAGATAGGCTAAGAGCATTCGGATATGACATGGCTTGGTGTATGAGTCAAAGCGATGACATTATGCTAAGACTTGCGTATGGCACTAACGTATATACTTCTAGATCATTTGGAACTGACTTTTTTATAGAAACACAAAGTGACTTGTTTAACTTGTTTAGTTCAGCTCCAAATCCAATTGAAAAGAATTTTGTATTAAACAGGTTGGTAAGATCGAGAGGTCAAAACAATACTGACAGGATGGAAAGGGATTTATTGCTGTATAAAATTATACCTTTTTCAGACAATAAAGACTTTATTTACTCAGTCGGTCTAAATGTTGTTTCAACGGCTGATATTTTGTTTCAAACCAAGTTTCAATATTTTATTAGTATCTTTGAGAGTAATTACGGTGATATAGTTGAATTCTACTATAATCTTAACGGTGAAATAGATGCTGCTAAAATCACTGTAATAAAAAACTTAATTTATAACATCATAAAAGACTATGAGCAAACCAGTAATCCAGCTTCGAGTTTACAAGAAGTTTGAAGGCCGTAACGGGATTTTTAAGAACGAACTCGGCAAAATTGAAAACGAGGTATTAACACCTGCTTTGGAGTATGATACTCTTGAATGGCATAACTATCTAAAAAACCTCTCACCTGAAATTCATGCTAAAATTGAAGTTGAGAGTTACAGTGTTAAAAACGAGTTAGGATATCAAAAACAAGAGTGTCCAGAAAATATTTTGAATGATATTCAAAATCTGTTTAAGAAACCACAAAGAGATCTAACTCCACAGGAGAAAGAAATTGCTGAATTGAGGGCAATGATCGCAGAACTTAAAGGATCTTCAAAACCTGATAAAACGGTTGAAAAGGTAGAGTCAAGCGATGACGATGAACTAGATCAGGCAAGAGCAAAGTATAAAGAGGCATTTGGCAAAAAACCACACCATTCTTGGGATGCTCAACAGATTGAAGAAAAGATCAAAGAACTATCAGAGTAACATAAAGGACTATGGAACTAACTAAAGAGTTAATCGAATCACACCAATTAAGTGATGATGTTGTAAAGGCAATTTCCTCTTATGGTGCTGAACAGATTGCAAATGTTAAAAAGGAGTTTGAAGGGAAAGCGAACACTGATGCAGAGGGCATTTTAACAGGTGTAGCAAAGTCTATCAGAGATAAGTTTGGAGTAAATGCAGAACGTGAGCAAGGTGAAAAGTACGGTGACTATTTAAGCCGTGTTTCGCAAATAGTTGTAAGCACGAAACAATCCGAAATAGACAAGGTCAAATCGGACTACGAAGAAAAGATCAAAGGTGTTAAAGGTGCTGAAACTCTAAGAACTGAATATGAGCAACTACAAAGTAAGCTTGATGAGGTTCAAAAGAAATATGCTGATTACGATGAGGTGAAAGCAAAGGCACAAAAGGCCGATGAGTATAGCGAACAGCTTTCAGGATTAAAACTAGATCAAGCGTTCACAAAGGTTCGACCAGTATTCCCAGAAACGGCTAACAAATACGAAGTAGACGCGAAGTGGAAAGCTTGGAAAGAAAGCGTTTTAAAAGAATATGAGATTGAATTGGTAGAAGGGAAGCCAATGGCTATTTCAAAAGAAAACCAATACAAGCAAAAAGAACTTAGTGAGCTTTTAGCTTCTGACGAGAACATCAAGAGCTTACTAGAAAAAAGGGAACAAGGAGGATTGAATGCCAAAGAGAGAGAGAAAGAACTTTCAATCGAAGGAGTACCATTCAAACTACCTGTTAATCCGACACCACAAGAGAGGCAAGACGCTATCAAGGCATATTTAACTAATGATTTAAAGCTTAATGCGGCAAGTCAAGATTATGCCAAGAAGTTTGCCGAACTGAATCAAAAAATCTTAAATGGAGGTCAGAAAGTCTGACCTTATTTAAGTCGCAAAGGACTGCGAACCCAAAATGATTGCTAAATTTTAACAATGGCTAATTTAGATGCAACTCTATTAAACGACCTGCAAGCCAGAGAAGCAACCAATGAAAAAAGGTTCAAGGCTCTTGGCATTGTTGACGCTGTGAAGGATAGTACCAGCTTCGTCGACTATATTCCCCCTTCTGTAAGGGCGAGTATGAACACTATGTCATCTTTGAGAAATGCTCAAATTCCAGTTCTTAAAGATCAGACTGTAACTGTAAACAGTACCCCAGGCTTTTTGAACATTCCTTCCAACATTGGGGAGAGTGCTCAATATGCTTTCACTGCTTACGATGTATTCTCAGGAATGAGATATTACCCTGCTTTGTTTGGAAACAACACTATTGACGGTGATTTCTACAAAGAGCAAACTATGTTGAACGTTCTTGAGGGATGTGGTAGCGCGATTGAAACCGTTTTGGCCGCAAGACTTGAGGAAAGAAAAACTCAGGTTTTGGGTTTTACTACTCAAGTATCTCAAGGTGATGGGACGTTTACTTTTGAAGCAACTCCTGATAGACTAGATGTCTCAAAGGCTGCTCAAAAAGAAACAATGTTTTGGTATCTTGACAAATTGATGTCAGCCAATAATCTAGGAGGTAATTATAGATTAGTTACTTCAAGAGGTGGAACCGCTGTTCAATTCGCTGAAGCTGCTAAATACGGTTTAAGCAATAACAAGAACTTGCAAGCGATGGGAATGATTCCTACCGACAGACTGTACGAATCAGACAATATCTCTACTTCTGCAATCTTTGACGGTTGGTTCTTGAGAGATGGTGCAATGGGTATCATTGAAAACTATCCTTGGGACTTTGTTAACGGTACTGACATTGATGGCCGTATGTGGTCTATTTCAGACGTTGAACTACCATTCACTAGAATGAGAGCTAACGTTTATGTAAATAACAAAGCCACAGAAGCTACTTCCTTGCTATCAAGTGGAACTGATTCTAACTTGAAAATGACCCATTTCGAAGAGATGGCGGTATGGTTTAGATTCTACGTAGTTTACAGATACAATTCTGATCTATCTACTAGAGCTAACGACATTGTAAAAATCAGAGGTTTAGCATCTTAATTTTAGAGACATGAGTATTTATAAAACTGACGCAAGCGGAGATGTTAAGAGACACGACCGCCCTGAATTTGTAAAGGTTGTTTCTGCTGCTACTTCTTTGACTGCTTTAGACAATGACCTAGTGATTGAATTGAATGCTGCTGCTGGTGCTCAAGTTGATTTGCCAGCCGTTGCAGATATTGAGTCTGGTTGGAACATTAAAGTCTTTGTTGGTGCTGCTTTTGCGACTACTGACTGGACTGTTGTTTCAGCTACTAACGTTATTCAAGGACATGCTATTGTAGCGGGTGCGCACGTTGCTGCTGCTGATGAAAACACTATTAGTTTTGTTGCTAGTGCGGAGGGCATTGGTGACTTTGTTGATATCAGATTCAACGGAACTAATTTCATTGTTTTCGGAAGTGGTGTAGCTAGTGGTGCAATCACGTTTACAGCACCTTAATAATCAACCTTTTCCATACAATCAAAGAGCCTCATTTTATGGGGCTTTTTTTTGTAACCTTTAAGGATGGTTTTGCGTTTAATCTTTTATGAAAAGATATTTAGCCTTTTATGGTAATTATTACTACCCAAACGGGGGTATGTATGATTTTTTAATTGACTGTGACACTATTGAAGAGTGTGAAAAAGCCATTCAATTAAAGCATAAAGAACGCTGGTCTAGTGATACTTCTTGGGAATGGGATTGGAAGCAAATATGGGATTCTGAAAAACGGGAATTTATAGTAAACATTCCTTTTAGAGAGAGTTAATTAAACAATCAGATTATGAAAGAATTTTATATAGACGACCACGCGCATTATTGCCATTCTAACCCGTCAAACCCCAATAGAAAAGATTTTGACTATTGTGGGATGAACCCTCATAAGTTTCTTTTCTTTTTAGAAAAAAGATTTTTTATAGTCAATTACCATGATTGCATTGGGGGGTATGATGGATATGAATATAAGAAAATGTTAGTAGAGGCATTAGCGGGGCAAATAAAAGAGCTAGGAGTTTATGAGGTAAATAGGAGTGTTGATGTTAGAAAAGAATTGAGAGATTTCAGAATAAGAAATAAGAATTTAAGAAAGAATATTCAGCAAGTAAATTGTTTATACTGCGACAATGCAGGAAAGCAATATGCAATTACA
>SBGQ01000059.1 GCA_006226965.1 bacterium
ATATTATGTAAAGTTGAATTAATTTAGAAATTGTGCATAACTAATAATTTTTAATACCAATTTAATTAGACCGATCTGTAAGTAATAAAATCGAAAGCATCATGAATTTCTCTTGATGCTTCAATCCACTTAGAACCAATCTTATCTCTGTACTCAGGAAAAAAAGTATCACCTTCAACATCATTTTTAATTTCGGTGATGACAAGCTCTGAGGCAAAAGGCAAATAGTATTCGTATAAAACAGCCCCTCCTACAACAAATAGTTTATCAGAATGCAGGTCTAAATCAAATACATGAGTTGGATCGTTAATTACAATACAATCTTCACGTTGCCCGATTGAATTGCTCAAAATGATATTTTGTCTGCCGGGCAATGGCTTGGAACCAATACTCTCAAAAGTTTTTCTGCCCATTAAAATTGGGAATCCTAATGTGGTACTTTTAAAGTGCTTAAGATCTTCAGGATAATGCCAAGGCATAGCACCATTCTTGCCAATTACTAATGATGGTGTATGAGCAGCAATAAGGCTAACTATCATACAGCAACCTCAAACTTTATTGACGGATGATGCTGATAATTCAACAACTTAAAATCATCAAAATCTAATTCTGCAAATGGTTTATCCGCGATTTCAAGTGTTGGTAATGGGAATTCTTCTCGTGTTAACTGTTCTTTTAGCCCATCAACATGATTTTCATAAATATGCGCATCGACAATTGTATGAGCAAAAAAACCGGGTTTTAAACCCACTTCTTTAGCAATTGCATAGGTTAATGCAGAGTAGCATGCTAAATTGAATGGGATTCCTAAGGCAATATCACCGGAACGTTGTGTTAAATGGCAGTTCAGTTTATCTCCGGTAACATTGAAAATAAACATCAAATGACAAGGTGGTAGAGCCATATCCTTTAAAAGACCCGGATGCCAAGCGCTCACAACTATTCTTCTACTGTTCGGATTCTTTTTTAGTTCATCAATCACATATTGAATCTGGTCGAATTCTTTCTGGACTGGATGTTCTTCAGTGATTAAAGCGCCGTCACCATCAAAAGAAACCGGCTCATAATCCGTATATGGGAATCTTCGCCACATAACCGGATAAATTGGTCCGACGTATCCATCAGGTTGCGCCCAAGCATCCCAAATGTGACAATTATTTTCGTCTCTTAACCAACGAATATGGTTCTCTCCTCTTAAATACCACAATAATTCAAGAATAACAGATCGAAAAAGTACCTTTTTAGTCGTTAACAATGGGAAGCCTTCAGATAAATCTACCTTATAGTATTCTGCAAAGCTTGATATGGTATCCACTCCTGTTCGATTTACTTTACGAACACCTTGTTCTAATACTCTTTTTACTAAATCGTGATACTGTTTCATTCGAGATTCTCCTAAAAGATTACGCCATTCAAAATCGCAATGGCTATGCTAAAGTAAATTAAAATTCCAGTTACATCACTTAATGTTGATACAAACGGCGCCGATGTAACTGCCGGATCAAACCCCATTTTTGTTAATAAAAAGGGTAACATTGAACCTAATATATTTCCGAAAATGATTACTGCTAATAAGCTTAACGAAATAGCTAATGAACTGAGCATCAATACATTATCTATTTTTTGCCCCGTTGCGAAGGCCCAGGAAATCAATACAAAAAAGCCAAATACAGCAACTAATCCACCTAAATATAAGCCTGATAACATCTCACGCTTAAACACTTTTTTCCAGTCATCTATGGTGATATCGTCTGTACTTAGCGCACGAATAATGAGCGTAGCTGCCTGAGAGCCGCTATTTCCGCCACTTGAAATAATCATAGGAATGAATAAAGAAAGAAAAACAGCTTTTGCGATGATGTCTTCGTATGCACCAAGTGCTGTTGTTGTAAATAATTGACCAATAAAAAGAACAAGCAACCAGCCTATCCGCTTTTTAATCATTTCTTTGATGCTGGTATTGGAGTAATAATCATCCAAAGCCTCCATACCGGCCATCAATTGCATATCCTCAGTGGTTTCTTCTTCAGCAACGTCAAACACGTCGTCAGCAGTTACAATACCAACTAATACACCATCGCTATCAACAACAGGCAAGGCTACTCTATCATATTTGGATAAAGCTTTTACAGCTTCTTCCTGATCGTCCATTACATTTAAGGCAACAAACTTTTCGTCCATCAACAAGCTGATGGTAATCTCCGGATCTGCTAAAATGAGTTTGTTTAAGGTGATATCATCAATCAGGCGTTCACGTTCATCAACTACATAGATTACGTTGATAGTTTCAGCACTTTTTCCCCACTTGCGAATATGAAGCATAGAACGCTCAATAGTCCAATCACGCTTAATTTTAACGTATTTGGGGGTCATTATGCGGCCAACACTGTATTCAGGATAACCCAGTAATATTTTAACTTCGTTTAATTCAGCAGGACTCAGATTGTTCATAATCATCTGGACCAAATGTCCCGGTAATTCTTCCAGGAAAGCTGCACGGTCATCAGGCGGTAACCCGCCAATAATATCTCTAACCTGTTGCGAAGTAAATTGATTTAATAAAGCCGCTCCTGTATCAGGATGCAAATGTGAAAACACATCCGAAGCTTTTCGCTTTTCAATAAGACGGAAAACTAAAAGAGCGGTTTCCTCATCCAAATCCTCTAGTAATTCACCCACATCAACCGCAGGAACATCATTGATTGTCTCTTTGATCTCCCGCCAATTTTTCTTGTCGATGAGTTCTTCAATTTCAGGTTTGATGAGTTTTGCAATCATGCAGAATAACTCAATTTAAGCTTCCGGTTTTCGTTGTCGGCTAAAATAAAAAAAGCCTGAATGATATGTTCAGGCTTTTGAGATTAAACTTTTTCGCACCATCCAAATGGATCGGGTTGTTCGCCTCGGTGAATATCAGTTAAATGAGCATAGAGCATTTTTGAAATGGGCCCCATCTCCTTTTCATTCAACACAATAGTTTCGCCATTGTGATGAATTGAACCAACCGGAGAAATAACTGCAGCTGTACCAGTTGCAAAAACTTCTGTTAAAGAACCGGATTTATGCCAATTAAAAACATCTTGAACTGTAATAGTTTTCTCTTCAACTGAGAAGCCTTTGTGTTTAGCTAATTTGATAACTGAGTCTCTTGTAATTCCCTGAAGAATAGAACCGCTCAACTTTGGAGTTACTAAATTGCCATTTACTACAAAGAACATGTTTGAAGTACCCACTTCTTCAATATTTGATTGAGAAGTTGCATCTAACCAGAGTACTTGTGTAAAACCTTGTTCGAGAGCTTTTTGTGCCGGTAATAAGCTTGCAGCGTAGTTTCCAGGAACTTTAGCATCACCTACTCCACCTTTTACAGCACGAACATAATCTGGCATTGTTGTTAATTTTACTGGATTAATACCTTCTTTATAGTAGTTACCTACCGGAGAGGTTATAATCACAAAAGCATAGGTTTTTGAAGCTCTAACACCTAAATATTCATCAGTTGCAAATACAAACGGACGAATGTAAAGAGATTTGAATTTCTCTTTTGGAACCCATTCGTAATCAGTCTCAATTAATTTCTTTAATCCGCCCAAGAAAATATCTTTTGGGATTTCTGGAATTACAACTCGTTTACAAGAGCGATTAAAGCGCTCATAGTGTGATTCACCTCTAAATAAAGCTACTTTTCCATCAACTTGACGAAATGCTTTCATTCCTTCGAAAACTGCTTGTCCATAGTGTAAAACAGACATAGCGGGTAAATAACTAATTGGGCCGTATGGCTTAATTAAAACTTCGCCCCATTTACCATTTTGATATAAACAGATCAACATATGATCTGAAAATTCATTTCCGAATGCTAAATTATCAAAGTTAACGTGGTCAATTCTGGTTTGATTGACTTTCTCAATTCTAATTGGGTTACTCATGGTTTCTTATGCTTGAGAGTATTCTATGGGATGCGTCAAGATACGCTTTCTTTTTCATTCAAATAGATTAAAGCCATCATAGCTGCTTGTTGTTCGGCCACTTTTTTGTTCTGACCTCTACCATCACCTATCATGTCTTTTCCAATATAGACACCTATATGAAACATTTTACTGTGTGCCGGACCCGTTTCAGAAATTACTCCGTAAGTCGGGATTGGCATTTTGTTCGCTTGCGTATATTCAAGTAAAGTACTTTTGTAATTATCCTGCATGCGAACAAGTTCATCAACATCTACATGTTGTGAATAAATATTTCGAACAAAGTGTGAACATTTGTCATATCCACTATCACGATATAAAGCACCTACAAGTGCTTCAAAAACATCAGCAAGAACGGAGTTAGAAAACTCAACGCCCTGCCCTCGTGCTCTTTCACCAACAATTAAATGCGAACTTAAGTCCATTTTTCTGGCGATTTTTGCTAATGTGACACCTTTTACAAGCTTTGAGCGTGATTTTGTCATAAACCCTTCATTTTCATTCGGATACAATTCAAATAGTATCTCGGATACGATGAGGTCTAAAACAGCATCACCTAAAAACTCTAATTGTTCGTAGGAATCTACATCATCTAAATTGTCATCAGCCAGTTTAGAGCGGTGGGTTAAAGCTCTAAAAAACAAATCGGGATTCTTACATCGAATCCCGATTAATCGTTCAATTGCATAAATTCGTTGTTGCTGCTCGGGGGCTAGTTTTCTTCTTTTAAAAAATCCGAGTATGGGCAACATGAACGTTAATTATTCTTCAAATTTTTTGAAGACCAGTGAAGTATTGTGTCCGCCAAAACCAAATGCGTTATTAATTGCGTATTTGATATCACGAACTTCGGCCTGATTAAAAGTATAATTTAAATCACACTCTTCATCAGGATTTTTGAAGTTGATAGTTGGTGGCACCATTCCATGATAAATCGCCATAACAGTTGCAATAGATTCGATTGCGCCTGCTGCACCTAATGTGTGGCCAGTCATAGACTTAGTGGAATTCAAATTCATTTTATAAGCATGGTCACCAAACACTTTTTTAATAGCGTTTGTTTCTGCAATATCTCCTAAAGGAGTTGATGTTCCATGCATGTTAATGTGATCAATATCAGATGCTTTTACACCCGCTGACTTTAATGAATTTGTCATCGCTAATTTTACGCCATTTCCATCAGGATCCGGAGCTGTAATGTGGTAGGCATCAGCTGAAAAGCCATATCCAACAACTTCTGCGTAAATTCTAGCGCCACGTTTTACGGCACTCTCATACGACTCTAGGAAAACAATACCAGAACCTTCACCCAATACAAATCCGTCTCTTTCTTTATCGAAAGGTCTGGAAGCTGTTTGAGGGTCATCGTTCCTGGTTGACATTGCTCTTAAAGCATTAAATCCGCCGACACCCATTTCCATAATCGGAGCTTCTGCACCACCACATACTGCAAAATCAGCAGTTCCATGAGCAATGTAATCGTAAGCAATACCAATGTTATGAGAGCCGGTTGCACAAGCAGATACTGCACAAAAGTTAGGACCTCTAAAGCCGTATTTAATTGAAATTTGGCCTGATGCAATATCAGGGATGAGCATAGGGATAAAGAACGGAGAAATAGCTCTTGCACCACGCTCAAAATAAGCTCTGCATTGTTCGTAGAAGGTATCAAACCCTCCAATACCTGAACCGACTAAAACGGATACACGATCTTTATCGATATCATCGAGATTTATACCGGAATCAACTACAGCTTCTTCAGCTGCAATCATAGCATACTGGCTGAATCGGTCTAATTTGCGATGAACTTTCTTATCGAAGTAATCATCCGGGTTGTAATTTTCAAGTTGTGCAGCGAATTGAGTTGAGAATGAACTAGCATCAAAATATTCGATGTTTCTAACACCACTTTTACCGGATATTAGACCATTCCAAAACTCAGGGGTAGTTTTACCCACTGGGGTAAGACTACCTAATCCTGTAATAACTACTCTTCTACGGGACATGAGCGAGTTTAAATTATTTTTGTTTTTATACGATTAAGCAGATTTGCTTTTAACGTAGTTAACTGCATCACCAACAGTAGCGATGTTTTCAGCATCTTCATCAGGAATAGTGATACCGAAAGCTTTTTCTAATTCCATGATAAGTTCTACAGTATCAAGAGAATCAGCACCCAAATCATTTGTAAAGTTAGCTTCAAGAGTTACTTCAGATTCGTCAACGCCTAATTTGTCAACGATTACTTCTTTTACTTTTGCTTCTAAGTCTTGTGACATGATTTACCTTATTGTTTTTATTAGTGTTTTTGGTCGAATGTTTAATTTGTTATTAACGTAAAGATAGAAAATGGCAACCAATTAATTGTTAAATCGCCATCCCTCCGTCTACTTTAATAGTCTCACCAGTAATAAATGAACTAGCATCAGATGCTAAAAATATTACTGCATTTGCAATATCATCAGGTTCTCCTGGTCTACCAAGCGGAGTAGCTGATTTTATTCCTTCAAGTGTTTTTTCGTCTAATTTGTCAGTCATATCGGTTGTGATATAACCTGGAGCAATAGAATTAACACGAATATTTCTTGATGCTAATTCTTTTGCCAATGATTTTGAAAACGCTATCATACCAGCTTTTGACGCTGCATAATTAGTTTGCCCTGCATTCCCGGTAATACCAATAATGGATGACATATTAATGATTGAGCCTTTTCTTTGACGCATCATTGGGCGAATTGCCGCTTTAGAGTAATTAAAAACACTCTTTAAATTAGTTTGAATAACAGAATCCCATTGTTCTTCAGTCATTCTTAAAATTAAATTGTCTTGAGTTATTCCGGCGTTGTTAACCAAAATATCTAACTGTCCAAATTGTTTAACAACATCTTCAACTACCTCGGTAGCTTTAGCGAAGTCAATTGCATTTGCTTGGTAAGCAATAGCTTTGCCACCGGCTTCTACAATAGTTTTAACAACTTCGTCTGCGGCAGCCGAAGAACTTGCATATGTAATGGCAACAGTTGCACCAGCCTTTGAAAGTTCCAAAGCTATAGCTTTACCGATTCCTCTGCTTCCGCCTGTAACTAATGCTACTTTACCGTTTAAATCAAATGATTGTAAACCCATTATTGAAAACCTTTTATTTCTACGTTAGTTACTGTTCGTTTAACCAATCCTTGTAACACTTTACCTGGACCGATTTCAACAAATTCAGTTGCCCCATCATTTGCCATTGCTAGCATAATCTGAGTCCATTTAACAGGGCTTAGCAATTGTTCTATCACATTGTTTTTTAATACATCTGCATCTACAGAAGGTGCAGCTGTAAAGTTTGAATAAACTGGGAATTTAGCCGTATTAAATTGTGCTTTATCTAAGGCTTCTTTCAATCCTTTTAAAGCAGGTTCCATTAATGGAGAATGAAACGCACCTGAAACAGGTAATTTTTTAGCAATTTTGCACCCTGCATCTTTTAAAAGCACTAAGGCTTCATCTACTGCTTCGTCATGACCGGAAATAACAATCTGTCCCGGAGAATTAAAGTTTGCAGGAATTACAACAAAAGTAGTTTTTGATGATGCTTGAGCACAAATTTCAACTACCTTTTCATCATCGATTCCAATAACAGCAGCCATTGCACCCGGATTTTTTAACCCTGCTTCTTGCATGAGCTGCCCTCTTCTTCTAATAACTTGTATAGCATCTTCAAAACTTAAAACACCGGCATAAGTTAAAGCAGTAAACTCACCTAAACTGTGTCCGGCCGTCATCGATGCATTTACATCAGATAGAGTTTCAGCTAAAGCAATTGAATGAAGAAATATTGCCGGTTGAGTAAATTCAGTCTGTTTTAAAACCTCATCAGGCCCGTTGAATAGAATGTCTTTTAAATCGATTCCTAAAACTTCATTTGCCTGATCAAAACGTTTTTTTACATGAGCGTTCGATTCATACAAATCTTTACCCATGCCGACAAATTGTGAACCTTGTCCCGGGAATACAACGGAAGTACTCATTACATACCCCATTTCATGTAAAGTGCACCCCAAGTAAATCCGCCGCCAAAAGCAGCTAACACTAAGTTATCGCCTTTACTTAATTGATTTTTCCAGTCATATAAACATAATGGAATAGTTGCAGCAGTTGTGTTACCGTAACGTTCAATGTTAATCATAACTTTGTCTGTACCGATTCCCATTCTACGAGCAGTTGCATCAATGATGCGAAGATTTGCCTGATGCGGAACTAACCAAGCAACATCGTCAGCGGTAAGATTATTTTTTTTCATGATTTCAGCAGAAACATCGGCCATGCCTTCGGTTGCTCTTTTGAAAACAGATTTACCGTCTTGAGTGATATAATGTAATTTATCATCGATGGTTTTGTATGATGATGGGTTTTTAGAACCTCCACCATGCATGATTAAATAATCAGCACCAGAGCCATCACAATGTTGAATAAAGTCTACGATACCGTTTCCGTCTGTTGTAGGCTCAAGTAAAACACCTGCCGCGCCGTCACCAAAAAGAATACAAGTAGTACGATCGGTATAATCAATAATAGAACTCATCTTATCAGCGCCGATAACCAACACTTTTTTGTATCGGCCTGATTCGATCATTTGAGCGCCTGTTGATAATGCAAATACGAAACCGGAACAAGCCGCTGAGATATCGTAACCAAATGCATTAGTTGCTCCGATTTCACGTTGTACTAAACAAGCTACAGCCGGGAAAAAATAATCAGGAGTAACGGTTGCTACAATGATAGCATCGATTTCAGATCCATCAATGCCTCTGTTTTTTAAAATTTCTTTTGCAGCCTCAGCAGCCATAAATGAGGTTGCTTTATCAGGATCTTTAAGAATTCTTCTTTCTTTGATTCCTGTTCTTGAAGTAATCCACTCATCGTTGGTTTCTACAAGCTTCTCAAGTTCTTTATTGGTTAAAACATAGTCAGGTAAGTAGCGACCGATTGAGGTCACTTGAGCTAAGATTTTTTCAGTCATTAATACCCAAAAGTTGATTATTGTAAAGCAGTGACAATCTGTGCGTTGACATCTTTTTCAACACATTTCATTGCCGCGAAGATCATATTCTTTATAGCTAATGCGCTGGAGCTTCCGTGTCCGACTAATGAAACTCCGTTAACACCTAAAAATGGTACTCCACCAACCAATTGATAGTCAAATGGAGAAAGTGCTTGCTTAATTACGCCTGCAACCATTTTTGCCTGTTCGTCATTAAGCTGATTTTTTTTGATGGCGGCACCAATCATGTACTGTAAACTAGTAGCAATAGATTCGCCGAATTTTAAAGTAATGTTTCCGATAAGTCCATCACAGACAAATACATCAGCATTACAAGGTAAAATATCTCTACCTTCAACATTTCCTGCAAAATCAGGAATACTTTTTAATAATTGGTGAGCTTCTTTAAGAATATCAGTTCCTTTTTCTTCTTCTTCACCAACATTGAGTAAGCCTACTCTTGCATTTGGAACATTGAGAATATTTTCAGCATAAATTTTTCCCATTACTCCGAATTGATATAAAAACTCAGGGCGTACTTCAAGGTTTGCGCCTGCATCAACAAGCATTCTGAAACCTTTAGCTGTTGGGAAAACTGAAGCAATAGTAGGGCGTGAAACGCCCTCTAATTTGCCTAATACGAATGTAGATGCCGCCAACAAGGCTCCTGTATTCCCTGCACTGATAAATCCGTCAACAAAGCCTTTTTTATGCATCCCCAAACCAACTACTATAGAAGAGTTTTGTTTGGTTTTTACAGCTTTAGACGGAGAATCATGCATATCGATGATATCGGGAGCATGTTGAAAGAGAACACGTGAAGTATCGTAATCATGCTTTTCCAATTCTGGTTTTACGAGTTCTTCAGGTCCTAGTAGAACAACAGTTAAGTCCTCACGTTCTTTAACTGCGGCTAAGGCGCCTTCTACCGGGTTTTGAGGATAAAAATCACCACCAACGGCATCTACTGCTATTCTCATGTTAATTGAGTTTTAAATGAATTAAGCGTTTACTGTTAACACTTGACGTCCGCGATAATAACCGCACTCTGGACATGCAGTGTGCATTTTGTGAGTTGAACCACAATTGCTGCATGTTGCAAGAGCTACTTCACGAACAGTGTCATGAGTTCTACGTTTATCACGACGTGACTTTGAATGTCTGTGTTTAGGATTTGGCATAGTATTTCTTGAGTATGGGAATTAATTGGTATTGTTTTTTAACGACTTTAACTTCTCCCAACGCGGATCAGTGACCGACTCTGATTCACTTTCTGATAACTCAGTTGAAAATGAAAATTCCAATTCTTCCCCATTCTCATCAATAAATTTCGGATGGAGTTTTTTGATTGGAATTTGAAGTAGAATGGTATCACGAACCTCTTCCGTAATGGAAATAATATTTCCCGGAATGTCGAGTGGTTTTGTTGTAGTTAAATCGTCTTCACTTACATCCTGGGCATTTGCGTCGAAAAGAACCGAATACACGGCTTTAACAGGATATTGAAATTGCTCTAAAGATCTATCGCATGCGAGCATGACTTTTGACGCGACCTCAAATCGGGTTCTGATTAACCCGGGGTATTTTTCAAAATAAACATGTACCTCTCCACCAATAAACTCATAAGGAGTCAAATCCAGTGAAGCAGAAGCTAACTGTATGATTTCCTCAGACTTACCGTCGGGTATTTCGTTAATTTTGAATGTAAGCATGTTTACCAGAATGTTTAATAGCGTGCAAAGATACGGTGATACCCCTTTATTTACAAGATTTAAGGGAACAAGCTGAATAATCTATTATCAACCATATCAATAATCTTTCCTAAGTCATCAGGATGGTTCACGAAATCCAAATCATCGGTCTCAATAATGAGTTTTGAGTAAGGATATCGTTCAATCCAATCCTCATAATGCTTATTTAATCGCTCTAAATAATCGATTCTAATAGTATTTTCGTAATCACGTCCCCTTTTTTGAATCTGTCGAACCAATGTGGGAACTTTAGCGCGCAAATAAATGAGCAAATCAGGTGGTTTTAAATAACTCACCATTTCAGCAAATAGTGCTCGGTAATTATTGTAATCACGCTCAGACATCAAACTCATTTCATATAAGTTTTTTGCAAAGATTTCTACATCTTCATAAATCGTTCTATCCTGAATAAAAGATTCAGGACTTAACATGAGCTGTTTTTGATGTCTGAATCGTGAGGACAAGAAATAAATCTGAAGATTAAAACTCCAACGTTTCATGTCTTCGTAAAAATCAGCGAGGTATGGATTATCATCAACAGATTCATAAACGGCATTCCAGTTATAATGCCTTGCGAGCAAACCTGTTAAACTGGATTTTCCTGCCCCAATATTCCCTGCGATTGCAAAAAAGCGAATTTTATTTGCTGCTTGATCCTGCATTTATTTACCTAATAATCTGTACATAGCTTTTTTATATGCTTCAACACCCGGCTGATCGAATGGATTCACGCCGATATTGTACACATAAACGCCGCAAGATAACTCAAAAAAGTAAAGAGATGCACCAATTTCTTCCGGAGAAATTCTATCTAACTCAATAGTAATAACAGGAACACCGCCTTCTAAATGTGCTTCCTTAGTACCAAGAAATCCCATTGAGTTGATCTCATGCATGGTTTTACCTGCTACAAAGTTTAAACCGTCGTAATTATCCTCATCAGATTTTACAACTAATTGTTTAGCGGGTGTTTTTACGGTGATAAACGTTTCAAAAAGATTTCTTTCACCATCCTGTACCATTTGCCCAAGGCTGTGTAAATCCGTTGAATAACCATGTACTGCCGGGTATAAACCGTTGTGTTCTTTGCCTTCACTCTCACCTAAAAGCTGTTGAAGCCATCCGCCAATACCCAATAATTCTGGTTCAAAACTGGCAATAACATCAATCTTATACCCTGTTTTATATAAAGCAAAACGAGTGGCAGTATAATCAATCAGTGTTTCAGAGTTGGATTGTATAGCTTTATATGATGATACAGCGCCATAAAAGAATGACTTTACGTCAATTCCCGCAACAGCAATAGGTAATAAACCTACAGGAGTAAACACAGAAAATCGTCCGCCAACGTTATCGGGAATAATGAATTTTTTATAGCCGTTTGCTTCAATAATTTTATTTAAAGCTCCGCCATTCGGGCTTGTAGTACAAGAAATTCTTTTTTTTGCATCAGCTACACCGTAAGTTGAATTCATCCAATCGCGTAAGAATCTGAAAGCTAATGCAGGTTCGATAGTTGTACCCGATTTAGAAATCACATTCATATACACTGATTTCTTTGAACCATCGGCTTTAGGCTTTGAGATATAATCAATTAAACGAGTTAAATAGGTACCTGACATATGATGTCCGGCGTACAGAATCTCTACTTTTTTTGAACCGCGCGAGTCAATTAATGCATCAATAACGGCTTTAGCACCTAAATATGAACCTCCGATACCAACAACGATAAACACATCAGCGTTTGCTCTAATTGAAGCCGCTAAATCATCAATTTCGCTTAATAAGGCATCATCGGGATTTGCAACTAAATCATTCCAGCCCAACCATTCAGCGCCTTTTCCTGTCTTGCTTTTTAACTGTTCGAATGATTTTTTTGATGCTTCTAAACTGCTTACTATAACTTCGTCAGCTACGAATGTTTTAGCTTCATGAGTATGTACTTTAATCATATTAGGATAAGATTTTTGAAAGTTCGAGGAGTTTGTAATCGATGCTTTTCTTTTTCGACCAGGTGTTTTTCATTGGAGTGTATTTAACCTCATTATTCACGATTCCAACCATTACATTGGTGTGACCTTCTAATAAAGCTTCTACCGCTGCCAAGCCTAATCTGGATGACAATACACGGTCTCTTGCAGATGGGCTTCCTCCTCTTTGAATATGGCCTAAAATACACACACGCATATCGTATTTGCCAAAATCATCTTTAATATTATCTGCTAATTTGATGGCACCACCGGTCTCATCACCTTCTGCAACAACAACTAAACTACTTCTTTGATGAACTCTGAACACTTCAGATAAAGAAGCTTTGATATCAGAGATTTCAGTTAAGGTTTCCGGCAATAAAATTAATTCAGCTCCACCAGCAATACCTGTTTCAAGAGCAATAAAACCTGCATCACGTCCCATTACTTCAACTAAAAATAATCGGTTATGCGCATCGGCAGTATCACGAATTTTATCGATTGCTTCCATTGCCGTGTTGAGCGCTGTATCGTAGCCAATCGTTTCGTCTGTACCATATAAATCGTTGTCGATAGTGCCAGGGATACCAACTACAGGAATTTGAAATTCCATATTAAACTTGGTAGCACCTTGAAATGTGCCATCTCCGCCAATTGCTATTAAGGCTTCAATTCCTTGTTTTTTTACATTTTCAAAAGCTTGTTGACGTCCTTCTGGTGTTCTGAATTGTTCAGAACGAGCAGATTTTAAAATGGTACCACCACGTTGAATGATGTTTGAAACCGAACTACTGTCTAAGTCAACAAATTCATTTTCAATCATCCCTTGGTATCCTCTTCTGATACCAACTACCTCAATATCATTATGTACGGCACTTCTAACTACTGCTCTGATTGCTGCATTCATTCCAGGTGAGTCACCGCCGCTAGTAAAAACACCTATTTTCCTGATTGTATTCAATTTGAGTACCTCTATTTGGGCTTAACATTCATTACAGGTTGATTTTGGCGTTGAAAATACAGCAAAATCGTGTAGTTTGGTAACGAATAATCGTATTTTACCCCCCAAAATTGGTGAAGCGCTATTCTAAGCAAGAACCAAACAACCTATTAGCAAGCGTAGTCAAATACTTACATGTCCGTATCAAATACAAGTCAGACTATTTTTTTAAGCCAAGCTGAAGTGCGTTTAGATGATATCAGACGCCCTATTAAAAAAGAAATCGAAAACTTCCATCGCTTTTTCTCTAATGAATTAAAAACTGATGTAAAATTACTTCAATATATCATCAAATATTTATTGAAGACTAAAGGTAAAGAACTGCGCCCCATGCTTGTATTCTTAAGCGCAGGTACAATCGGAAGTATTTCAAATCGAGCTAATGTTGCTGCTACAATGGTTGAATTAATGCATACAGCAACCTTGGTACATGACGATGTTGTTGACGATGCTGACAGAAGACGCGGATTTTTAAGCATCAATAAAATTTGGAAGAATAAAGCCGGTGTATTGTTGGGTGATTTTTTGCTTGCCAGAGGTTTATTGGTTGCTCTAAACAACAATGAATTTGAAGTTTTAAAAGTATTGTCTTCAACCGTTCAACGAATGAGTGAAGGCGAATTGCGTCAGTTAAAAGCAGCAAAACTGCAAAACATGACCCGTGAACGTTATTTTGATATTATTTCCGGGAAAACAGCCAGTTTAATTTCTGCCTGTTGTGAATGTGGAGCCATTGCAGCCGGGGCTACTGATGAACAACGCGAAACCATGAAAGAAATCGGAGAATTAGCCGGGCTCGCTTTTCAGATTAGAGACGATTTATTCGAATATGGGATAGATGATGTAGGGAAACCAATTGGAAACGATATAATCGAAGGAAAAATCACGCTTCCATTGATTGAAGCATTTGGTCTAGCGGGTGAAAAACGAACCAATCAAATACGAAAAGTATTTAAAAAATCGCGTAAATCGGCTCAGGAAATTGCTGAAATTCAAGCGTTTGTAACGGAATCCGGCGGTTTGGAAGAAGCCAAAAAGACCATGTTTGAAATTGCTGAAAAAGCATATAACAAATTGGAGATGTTCGGGGAATCCCCTTACAAAAAAGCATTTGAAGATCTCATTCAATTTGCCGTAACCAGAAAAAAATAGATGATTTTACTCGTTGATACCATGAATGTGCTGCATACACTGCGTTTAAGTAGTGATAAACAATCGGGTATCATTCAATTAATTTCATTATTTAAACAAAGTAATTGGTCAAATAAAGCAAAAAAAACGCAATTTATAATTGATGGTTACTCTTTTCTGATACCGATTAAATCTAAGTCTGTTCAATTTGTGTTTAGTAATAATAGAACAGCTGATGAACTCATTATTGAACGCGCAAAAAAAATGGCAGAAAAAGAAATTACTATTGTTACTGCCGATTCCGAAATCAAACAAAGCTTAAATGGATTAGGAATCACATTTTTAGCGCCTAGTGTTTTTAAAAAGAGTTCCTCGATTGATTCAATGAACAAAAAACACATTCATCAAAATGAAGAAAAAGCGGGTAATTCTTCCGTTTGGTTTGATAAACTTCTGAAAATCAAATTCAATGATTAAGCAATTTGAGAACCATTTATTTATTTCAGATTGCCATTTTGGAGGTAAAGATATTCCAAATCAAGAAGAGTTATTCATTGTATTCCAACAGGTTATCAAGTGGGCTATTACGAATGAATACAAAGTGAATTTACTCGGAGATATTTTTGATTATTGGATGGAATTCGATTCAGGTTATTATCCTGTTGAGTTTGATTTTATCTTAAAAGAACTCCGAATTGTCGAAAAGAAGCAAGGTCCCATACTTTTCATTACAGGTAACCATGATAATTGGACGAATGGTTTTTTGGAATCACAAGGATTCGATATTGAAGAGAACTATAAATTGTTATCAATTGGCGGCCAACAAGTTTTATTGGTTCACGGCGATGGAAAAGTACAATCTGATTGGACGATAAAACGTCCGTTCTTACATAGATTCTTAAGAAATAAACCATTTATTAAGTTCTACAAATGGATTCAATCAGATAGAATGGCTTTAAAATCAATGATTTACTTCTCTTGGATTAATAGAAAACTGAGACCAACCAAACCCGAAGAAGCTCAAAAATTAGACAATTGGGCAACACAATTATTCACTCGTTTACCTATTGATGTAATACTTGCCGGGCACGATCATATCCCAAGAACAATTAGGGTAAATGATTGTAAATATCTAAATTTAGGCGCATTTTTCGAGGATAAAACCTTTGCCCTTTACAACAAGAATGGGTTTGAACTCGTTGCCTGGGATAGCAAAAACAATCAACCTAAGCCATATTCGAAATAACAGCTAAAGATGAGTACTGATAAGCCTTATAATGATGACTTAGACCGTTTATTAAACGACCCTGAATACCGTAAAAAGATTAAAGAGCAGAAAAAAGCTGAAAACCCTTTCAATTTAAAAAAAACGCCATCCGGTTCTGATTCAGAATCTGAAAAAAAACCTGTTTCCAATTCATTTTCATTAAAAAAAGATGAAAAATCAGAACGTCCGAATTCAGAAAAAAGCAGTTCATTCAGTTTAAAATCTACTTCTGAAGAAAAAACAAGTTCAAAACCGCAGACTTTTGAACCTAAAGAAAGTGTGAAACAAGAATCATTTACACATCAAGAAAGCAAAAAAGAGTCTGAAACAACTCCTGCTAAATCTGATGAACCAGCTATTTATTTTGCACAGAAATCAAAAGAAGAAAAATTAACGGCAAAACCAGAATCAGATTTCAGTTTTTCCAGCATTATTAAATATGTAGCTGCGCTTGTTATTGTCGGGGCGGCATTAGGTTCAGCTCTGTTATACTATTTGGTTCAAGGTTTACCATCTATTCAGGAATTAGAAAATCCCAAAACAGATATTGCTTCGTTTGTAAAAAGTAGAGACGGTGAAACCTTAGATAAATATTTTACCGAAAACAGAACTTATGTTACTTACGAGAACATTTCTCCGCACGTTGTAAATGCTCTTATCGCTGTTGAAGACCACCGTTTTTATGAGCATTGGGGAATTGATATGCAGCGTATGATTGGTCTTCCCTATTACTGGCTTAAAGGTAATGTTCAGGGTGGTTCAACAATTACGATGCAATTAGCCCGAAATTTGTACAAAAAAATCGGACGTCAGTTTTCAGTTGCCAGAAAATTACGTGAAATGATTACGGCCGTTCAAATCGAACGCAGTTATACCAAGCGTGAAATTTTAGAAATGTATTTGAATACCGTTGAGTTTAGTAATTCATCGTTTGGTATTGAGGCCGCAGCGCTTACTCATTATGGTAAAAATGCAAAGAACTTAAATGTGATAGAGTCTGCAACTTTAGTCGGTACGTTGAATGCGGTTACTGCTTATAATCCGCGTTTAAGCCCGGAACGTTCTCGACAAAGAAGAAATACAGTGTTATACTTCATGTATTCAAGAGGCTTTGTAAGCGAGCAGGAATATCAAAATCTTAGAGAACTCCCGATTACGTTAGATTATCACCCGCCATTTAAAACAGGTAGAAAAAGTCGTTATTTTGGTGAATACGTCCGTTTAAAAATGGAAAAATGGTGTGAAGAAAACGGATATGATTTATATCGTGATGGTCTTGTTATCTACACTACTATCGATTCCCGCTATCAAAGAAATGCAGAAGCTGCTTTAGGAGAAACTTTAGATACGTTACAATATACATTCGTGAAAGAATGGTCCAGCAAAAATGGCGACCACATGGATTTATTCTGGAAAAAATATGCAGGTTTCTTGGATGAATACATTGAGCAAACAGACGAATACAAAAACGGATTTTTTGGATATAAAACTCGAAAAGAAGTTCTAGATTCACTGAAACAGGACAAAGAATTTGTACTTCGAGTTAAAAAGCAATATGTGAAATTACAAGCCGGATTTACGGCAATTGATCCAAGAAACGGACATATTTTAGCTTGGGTCGGCGGTTCAAATTTTAGTAATGTGCAGTTCGACCACGTGTATCAATCAAAAAGACAAGTTGGTTCTACGTTTAAACCGTTTGTATATGCAGTTGCCATAGATAACGGATACCCACCTTACTATAAACTTTCAAAATACCCGACAAAATTCTTCGATCGTTCGGGTCGTGTATGGTCGCCACGTGATGAAAACATTCCTAGCGGACCGGAATTCGTGAGTTTGAGAATTGCCTTAGCAAAAAGTATGAACAACGTTACCGTTCGTTTATTACCTGTACTAGCCGGAAACCCGAACACGAATAAATTAGAAGACCTCTATCCTGCTGCTCGTAAAATTCTCAACTTTGCAAGAAATCTAGGAATTACCGCAAGAATGGAACCTTATCCTTCTATTGCATTGGGAACGGCTGAAACATCATTACTTGAGATGGTAAGTGCATACACCACGTTTGCAAATAAAGGGGTTCACATAGCACCGATTGCAATAACACGTATTGAAGACAAAGAAGGAAACGTTTTAGCAGAGTACTTTCCCGAGTATCAAAAAGAAGTGATTTCACCTGAAACGGCATATATAATGATTGATATGTTACGCGGTGTTGTGCGTGGAGTTAAAACTACAGAAGACCAAAAGTATGCTGTTGCAACAGGTATTCGTTTAAGAAATATTTATGGTGTAAATCAAGACGTTGCTGCTAAAACGGGTACAACTCAAAACTCAGCGGATAACTGGTTTATCGCCATGATGCCGCATATTGTTATGGGTGCTTGGGTTGGCGGTGAAGACCGAAGAATTCGCTTTCCGGATTATGCAGGTTATGATGGTATTGGCCAAGGTGCTAGAACTGCACTGCCAATTGTAGGAGAGTTTATCAACAGAGTAAAATCAGACCCGAACGCACCTTGGAGTTATGACGCATTTGAGCAACCTTCGGGATTCGTAATGCCGGAAGAACCGGTTGAATCTCCAGTAAAAACAACTGTTAAAAAACGAGTTAGCTGGTAATCGAGCCGCTAACCAAATGTAAAAAATCAACCATGTCAGAATCCAATCAGCCAATTTGGGAGTTTGTTGACTCCATTAATGCCGGTGGCGGTATCTCAATAGAAATGAGTAAACAAGTTAATCTTTTAGGAGGTTTACTCGGTGAAGCTGCTAAAGAATTATGCGGTGAACAAACTTACTCACATATAGAACACCTTCGATTGTTGTTTAAAGATGCCCGAAAATTGCAATCAGACGATAAAAAACAGCAGGCTTACGATTATATAAAAACCTTAACTCTGCAAGAGTTAAATGAGATTCTCCGTTCATTTACGGCTTATTTTCACTTAGTAAATAAAGCAGAACAACACGAAATAGCGCGTATCAACAAAGATAGAACCATAAAACATGGTTCTCGTCCGGAATCAGTTGCTAATGCCATCAAACAATTAAAAGAAAATGATGCCAGTTTAGCTGATGTTCAGGAATTACTTAATTCATTGGATATTCAGCCGACATTTACGGCTCACCCGACCGAAGCTCGACGCAGAGCCATTTTGTACAAACAAAAAGTGATTGCAGGTTTGTTAGACAAACTGACTTACGGAACCTTAACCGATTGGGACACGCACGAGATTTATGAAGAACTCTATCAGTTTATTCAGCTTTTATTTGTAACAGATGAAGTTCGCTCAACCTCGTTAACCGTGAAAGACGAAATTCACAACGGCTTATACTTCTTAACAAGTTCGGTTTGGGATGTAATTCCAAGGATTTACAAAGATATTGATTTGGCTGTGCGCGATTCATTTAAAGCTAAAGTCGATATTCCGGGTTTCTTACAATATCGTTCATGGATTGGCGGTGATAGAGACGGAAATCCGTATGTAACTCCGGATTTAACTCATTATGCCCTTTTAGAGCACAGAAAAGCATTATTTGCGCTTTATGAACATGAACTTACAGAACTCAGACGTGAACTAAGTATTTCATCACGATTTGTGAATGTACCGGAAGAGCTCTTGAATGACAGTACTCTTGTAGGATTGCCAAATGAGCCGTTCAGAAATTATGTTGTTAAAATCTACAACAGCATGAAAGATGCTTTGGTTGATAATCCGGAGACATCAACATATACTGCCGATGATTTTATTGAAGAGCTTCTTTTTCTCAAACAAAGTTTGATTTTCGCAGGTTTAAATGATGCCGCAGAAAAAGGGCGTTTACAAAAGCTTATTTGGCGTGTTCAATCCTTTGGATTTCATTTAGCGGCACTCGATATTCGTCAACATTCCGGTTTGCACGAACAAGCTGTGGCTGAGTTATTAGCAAAAGCACAATTGACGTCTGATTATGCGAACCTTTCTGAAGATGAAAAAACAACCATTCTGACAAAAGAACTTAAAAACCCAAGGCCACTTTCAAATCAATACGATAAACTCTCTGATGAATGTCATCATGTATTGGATGTCTTTCACATCATTAAAAAGCATAAATCAATAAATCCCAAAAGCATCGGCAGTTACATTATTTCCATGACGCATGATGTAAGCGATTTGCTCGAAATATTGATTTTGGCAAAAGAAGCCGGTCTTTACCGATTCGAAAACGGTCATGTAGAATCAGATATTGACATCGCTCCCCTGCTAGAAACCATTGAAGACTTAGAAAACGGTTCTCCATTACTTGAATTGGTTTTTACTAATGAAGCTTACCAAATGCAGTTAAAAGCTCGTAGTAGTTTTCAGGAAATTATGCTTGGTTATTCCGACAGTAACAAAGATGGTGGTTATTGGATGGCAAACTGGGCTTTACACAAAGCACAACACAGTTTATCTCAAGTTTGTACCAAACATCAAATAGAATTTCGATTATTTCATGGACGCGGAGGTACTGTCGGGCGCGGCGGCGGACGTGCTAATAAAGCAATTTCTGCGCTTCCGTTAAGTTGCCACAACGGTAAAATCAGAATGACTGAACAAGGCGAAGTTATTACGTTCCGTTACGCATTACCGGAAATTGCACATCGCCATTTGGAGCAGATTACCAGCGCGATGATTCAGTCAACATTCTTAGCAAAGCATAAAACAACCAAAGTGTTCGACGAATCTTCTGTTTCGGAAATTATGGAGTCTATTGCTCACAAATCCATGCAACATTATCGTTCCCTAATCGACCACGATGAGTTCTGGGATTGGTATTCTGATGTAACTCCAATTCGACATATTTCACGCTTACAAATTGCTTCCAGACCGGTTTCTCGTTCAAAAGGTCCACGAGTTGATTTAGGCTCTATTCGTGCCATTCCTTGGAATTTTGCGTGGACTCAAACTCGTTATAATGTTCCGGGCTGGTTTGGTATCGGCTTTGCCTTACAATCTGTTATTGATGAATATCCTGACGCATTACCTGAACTCCAACGCATGTATAAAGACTGGATTTTCTTTCATTCAATCGTGAATAATGCACAACGTGAAATGTCTCGTGCTGAGTTAAACACGGCTAGCTGGTATGCAAAAAGGAATCCATCAAATCTTAACAAAGATTTTCATGCTTATATAAAGGATGATTTTGAACGCGCGAGAAAAGCTTTATTGAGTATCACAAAACAAAATGTACTCATGGAAGACGCGCCGATAATCAGAAAATCAATCGCGTTGAGAAATCCTTATACCGACGTTTTGAATTTCATTCAATTAGAACTGATGAATCGCTGGGAAGTTGAAGCCAATCGTGATGAATGGTTGGGTAGAAATATTTTACTCAGTATTAACGGTTTAGCCGCTGCCATGCAAAGTACCGGTTGATTTCTGTTTAATTTATTGCTGCAAATGTATTGACTAACAAGAATTTACGTTTGCAGCTTTCTTAATTCTCTATATTCTTTTTTTCACTTATTGAGGTTATCTATGCGTCATCTACTCTTATTAATGGGGTTATTTATCTTTTCTTGTTCTTCTAATCATGAAGTGCCTAATATGATGTCACGAGCTGAGTGGGGTTCAGCTCCACTTCCGGATTCTATGGAATATAGAGTTCATCAGATTTCAAAAATTACGATTCACCATGGCGGTGAAGATTTTGCTGCAGATAAAAATGTGGTTAACTATTTACGAAATCTTCAATCCTGGAGCAGAAGAGAAAAAAAATGGGTTGATGTCCCCTATCATTATTTGATTGCACCTGATGGAAGTATTTACGAAGGTCGTCCGGATTCTTTAGCCGGCGATACCAATACTACCTATGACCCAGCCGGACATTTATTGATTTGTGCTTTAGGTAATTTCGAGAAAATTGAGATTCCTGATGTTCAATATCAATCATTAATCAAACTCACTGCCTATTTTGCTCAAAAGTATCAAATTGGCTCTGAATCCATCAAAACACATAAAGATTATGCTGAAACAGCTTGCCCGGGTAAAAATTTGTATCAGTATTTTGAAGACGGGAGTTTTCTAAAGAAACTCGATTTATAAACCGTAGAGCTTATTTTCGCGGATAAATTCTTTAACAGAATCACTTAAAGGGACTTCATTCAGGAGTCCCTTTTTTATTTCTTCTTTTATTTCGGTTGATGAGATTGCAATTGGTTGGTGCTCAACAAAAATGGTTCGATCTAGTATCGATTCTTCAATATCTGTTTTATCAAATCCCGGGCGTTCTGCAACGAGTAATTTCCCCATAGCTAAAATGGCATCGTATAAAACCCATTTATGAAACGATTGCAATTGATCTCCGCCTAAACACCAATACAAATCATAAAAAGGAAACAATTTTTGAAACTCACCCATAGTTTGAAAGGAATAACTGGGTCTGGGCAGCTTATATTCTATATCGGAGACTGAAACCTGTTTGTAATCTTTAAGAGCAATTCTTGCCATTTCCAAACGTTTTCTAAACGGTGAAATGGATTCCGTTTCTCTGTGCGGTGAACTAAAAGTGGGAATCACCCATATTTCCTGAATGATTCCGGACTGCAAAAATGATTCTATAAGTGAAATATGTCCGTTATGAATAGGGTCGAATGTTCCTCCAAATAAACCAATCGACACCCTGCTCATATTAAGACGCTTTTTTCAACTCTTTTATTTTTTCTTGAACTTCGTCGTATCTGCTTTCTAAGTCCGCTCTTTGTTCGCCGGAAGGAAATAATTGTAGAAATTTTTGATATGAATTGATAGCTAAACGATAACGCTCTTCTTTCTTTTCAGGAACGGAGTTGTCAGCATATAACTCGTACGCTTCCATTTGTTTAGCTAAAGCATCGTCTGCCCAGTTCGTATCCGGATATTCGTTAACAACCTGTCCAAAATAAACTGCGGCTGCATTATATTCACGTATTCTTAAATAGAATAAACCGGCATCGTGCATTTTGTGAGCTAACTTATCACGCAATTCATTCACACGATTACCTGCTTCAGTAGAAAAATCACTAGTTGGGTATCTCAAAATAAACAACTGAAATAATTCTAAGGCTTTATGAGTTTCGGTTTGGTCGAGTTTATATCTAGGAGACATCTCATAATAGCATAATGCTTCTTTATACTGTACTTCTTCTCTGCGCTCGTCGCGAGGATAGTAATTCATATAACGCTGATACTCAGAAGCGGCTATTAAAAACTCACTGTTTTTGTAATAACTCTCAGCAAGATAATATTGTGCATCTTGCGCATAATTAGTTCCTCTGGCTACAGAAATCACGGTTTCGAAAGCTCTTGCAGCTTCTGCGTAATCGCCTTTATCATAAATGCGTTTTGCTTTGTCAAACGCTACGTTTACGGCATCACCCGGACGAATTAAATTTTTATCACTACAAGCTCCGGCAATAAGAGCTAATCCTAAAAACGAAAATAAAACTAGTTTTTTCACAATATGCGCGTATTTAATTGGTCTAAGAATCGAATGAGTTCTTGTTTATAAGTTGATTCCGGAAATTGATGTAATTCATCTAAAGCTGATTGATAAAACGTTGAAACTGTTTCAGCAGTTTTTGAGTCAATTCCGTAGGTGCGATAACAATTTAACACCCAATTTATTTCATCGTCAGATGCATTTTTCGAAGCTAAAATACGAGAAAGTTCTTTTTTATCTGATTCTTTGGCTTCTTCGAGAGCCAAAATACTCAAATACGTTTTTTTCCCTTCTCTGATGTCTCCGCCTTGCTTCTTACCAAATGTTGTGGGATCACCAAAAGCGTCTAACAAATCATCCTGAATTTGGAAAGCAATACCTGCATAATACCCGATTTCATACAAAGATTGAATTTGTTCCGGGGCAGCTTCTGCAATAATTCCTCCCATTTTAAGTGATGCACTTAATAAACGGGCTGTTTTTTGGGAAATCATCAACAGATAATCATCTAAAGAAACACTTGCTTCTTTTTCGAAATCCATATCACGTTGCTGGCCGTCACAAACTACACGAGTTGCTTTTAAAAACTCGTTCATTAATAAGGGATAAACATAGGGTTTAAAGTGTTTGGTCTGATAAAACTCTAACTGCTCCATCGCCAGAGTAAACAACACATCGCCGGATAATATTGCAGTGTTGGCGTCCCACTTTTTAAAAACGGAAGGTTTCCCCCTTCTAGTTGCGGCATTATCCATGATATCATCATGAATCAACGTAAAGTTGTGAAGCATTTCAACAGCAATTGCGGCATCTTTAGAAAGAGAAACATCTCCTCCGGTAATTCCTGTCGCCAAAGCTACCAACCGCGGACGAATACGTTTCCCGCCAAGAGCCATGGTATACCGAACCGGATCGTACAATGAAGCAGGTTCTTTCGGAATGCGTGCTCCGATTAACTCCTCTTCAAAATGTTCAAAAACTTCTTTCACGCAATATTTATTAAAATTAAGGCGGCAATATACGGCTATTATAAACAAATTGGATTGCTGAACTTTGTGTCAAATGCAAGAAAACAAACATTTAAAAGCAATCTCTTATCTCGTATTGATTAGTTTCCATTGTATATTTGAAAAAAAGAGAGTGTTATATGAAATCATATTTAATACAATTCGTAACAGTTCTGTTTTTAGTGATATTAAGTTCTTGTGTAGCATCAAAATCACCGATTATAGGATTAGATGACTCAACGTTTGAACGTCTAGATCGGAAACCTGTTCACATATTAATTGAGTTCTCACACATGAGGTTTACAGAGGGTTTTGATGTAATACCAAAGTCTTTAAATTACCCCGGAATCTCCGACTTTGATGATATTCTGAACGAATCCTTAAAACAGTTTACCAATGTTCGGACATTTGATGTTTACACAACTCATTCTTATGATGTTAAAGACCCTGAAAAACGGTTGAAATTAGTTCAAATGCGGGAAAAAGCGGACTTTGTAATAAAGATTGACATCCTAAGAAAAAAATCATTTGTAGGTCATTTTTTTAACTCGCTTATAGCCTTGGGGTCAATGACAGTAATTCCTTCGAAATTTGAATGGCAGTATGAATTTACAACTCATGTATTTCACAACGGTCAAAAAGTATTTGAAACTCAACGCTCGGCTTCAGTTTCGAACTGGGTTCAACCCTTTCTGATTTTCGGATATCCATTCCATCCGGAAGAACGGAAAAATGAAGAAATCTACTTCGGAATGTTGAAGGACACATTCAAAGAAATCGAAAACAAAGGTATTATCGCTAATCCTGACTCGAATTAAACAGTTTTTTGTTTGCTTTATAGATATGTTCAGCACTAATATTTTTTAATGATTGAACACCCAACAAAAGCTGAATTTTCTTTTGAGCATCTTCCCAATCGAGCAATAATTGATGCAAACCCACTGCACCATTTTGAATGATTTCTCTGATGATTGGTTGAGCAGTAGCTGTAAAATCGGCGCCAAGCGCTAAGGATTTTAAAGAATCGAACGGTGATTTAATTCCACCGGAAGCAATCAAACTAAAAGCTGATCTATCTCTTCCTTTATACGTTTCTAAACAATTGGCCAATGGAATTCCCCATTCATCAAATTCTTCGGCAAAACGCTCAGACTTACTACGAATCGTCTCCACTTTTGCCCAACTTGTTCCTCCTGCTCCGGCAATATCAATTACAGAAACACCGCAATCGTTTAATTTTTTTGCTGATTGAAAATCAATTCCGGCTCCGGTTTCTTTAACGATAATCGGTATTGAAACGAAGCTTCTAGCTTGCTCTATTGCTTTCAAAATCCCTTTAAAATTTCGATCACCATCCTTTTGCATAAGTTCCTGTAAAGGATTTAAATGGATGATGAGCGCATCTGCTTCGATTGCATCGATACAACTCTTGATATCAGATTGAGAAACATCCTTTAGTAACTGTACAGCACCAATATTTGCCGCGATAAACGATTTTGGAGCTTTTTTTCTTACGATTGAAAATGTTTTAGCCTGTTCAGTATCAACCAACATAGCTCGTTGACTCCCAACACCAAACGGCAAATTCCAAGATTCACACGCTTCTGCAATTATTTCGTTTACACTTTGCGCGCCTGCATAACCTCCTGTCATACTGGAAATAAAAACAGGTAGCCTAAAAACTCTCCCTAAAAATTCTTTTGAGGTATCAATTTCATCCAGATTTAATTCCGGTAACGCGTATCA
>SBGQ01000130.1 GCA_006226965.1 bacterium
ATATATAATATATGTGTAATATATGTGTAAATTGATTTTGTGAAATTATCGCGTGGCCAAAAATATGATATGGAATTTGATGTACATCGTATTGCCTTGTACAGCACGGTTGCGCGTGAACATCAACATAAAAGCAAAAAACAGCGTTTATACCTGCATTTGGATATGAACTGTTTTTATGCTCAGGTGGAACAAAAAGCATTTAATTTATACGGTTTGCCGATTGCAATGGGTGGTTGGCGCCGGCCGGACGGTACTCCGAGAGGAATCGTGGTAACCGCCAGTTATGAAGCGAGACAATTGGGAATTAAGACGGCGATGAGCGCGTTCGAGGCGTATCAAATTTGCCCTTACATTATTTTTTTACAAGTGGATTATGAAAAGTACAGAGGAATAAGTCGGCGTTTACGTGAAATTTTAGACGATTTTTCGCCCGAAATAGAGAAATATTCGTTGGACGAGTATTTTCTGGATGTTTCGTTTTTATTAGGGCGCTCTTCTGATGAAATACATACGTTTGTCGTAAAGTTAAAAGCAGCTATTTACGATGATTTAGGTTTGGTTTGCTCGGTCGGAGTGGCGTATAGTAAAACCTATGCTAAGTTGGCGTCGGGTTTGAAGAAGCCGAATGGACATGTTTTAGTGCTGCACCCTGACGATACCGCTCAGCATTTATTTCCTTTACAGCTGGATGAAGTTTGGGGCATAGGTAAACGCAGATTCATGAAGTTGGAAGGGCAGGGGATTCGAACCATTGCGGATGCTTTTAAAATAGGCGTTGTTCCGTTTAAAAAACTATTCGGTGAAATGCAGGGAAAACTGTTTTATGAAATCGTCACAGGTCGTGATAAAGCTAAAATTTTGGACGTCGAAAATTATGTTCCGGATGAAGTGAGTTATATGCACACCTTTTCGGACTGGGCGGTGGTTTTGGATGAAATAGAAGGAGAATTGGTAAAAGCGGTGCGTCGGGTTTGTTATAGGATGCGCGGTTATCAACGGAAAGCAAAAAAGTGGTCGTGCCATATTCGGTATCAGGATACAACATGGCAGGGTGATACCTTTGTATTTACCACATCGGGATATACGAATCTTGATAAATATGTGAGAGATGAACTATTGCCTGAAGCTATGCACAGGGTAAGAGTGGCAATTAAGAACGGGCATAAAATTAGAGGTATTGGCTTGTCAACAGTTAATATGGTTCAGATAGATCAGCTGGAATTGTTTTTTCAGGAAGAAGACAGGATACGACGCCTTTCACGAGCTGCCGATTGCGTGAATAATGTTTATGGCGTTGACACAGTGGATTACGCGGCGGCTCGAAATGGAGTGAAGGGAAAAACACACTTTGTTGACAGGAAGTAAAGCTGAACTGCCTTAGGTTGACACATGGCTGTTTTATGTTTGTAATGCTGGAAATAACAAATTGATACTATCATGGATACTAAAGACAAATATCCTCCTATTAATGTGCTGAACATATTTCGGGGATTTAATAATCCGAAATTAAAACATGCCATTACTCCGATTCGTTTTGAATTAGCTAACGGAACAGTTCACAAGGTTACTCAAATTCGTCAGACCCATAAGGAAAGAGTGGGGCAGGCAATTCATATTCATTTTGTAGTTCAGACCAGCGAACAGCGTTATTTTAATATTGTATTTGATACGGGCGAGTTACAATGGCGACTTGTACAGGAGTTTGATTCTGAGTTGTTGTTTAATTACTAAGTTGGAAAGTGAATAACCTACTATACTAACTATAGGATTTTAATAAGTTCTTTTTCATCTTTGATGAAACAACACATTAAAGCGCAAAAGGGATTTCATGAAAAAAATAGTACTTATCACAATGCTTGTTGCAGCGGCAACATCTGTAAAAGCTCAAATTCAAACGATACAAACTACAGAATCGTGGTATATAGATGCCGGAATTGGTTATTCCGTATTCCGATATCCTAGCGCATTGCAAGAAGTTTTAGACAATTTAAAAGAGTTAGATAATGTTACAAATACTCCAATTGATATGAACTTTGGGGTTTATGCTAACATATCAGAGCATATTACATTGGGAGGAGTATTTAATATAGGGGCTGACAGGTATGAAAGTGACAATGGATGGGTACAATACAATTATAATATGCTTGCTCTATCATCGCATATTCACCTAAATAAGCAGTATAACGGGTTGTTTTTTAGGACAGATCTCGGGTCGGGTTGGCTATCAGTGGTAGATAGTGACGATGAAGTACACACAACTGATAAGGGGATTGGATTTTTAGTTGGAATTGGATTTGCCTTTCCTATTTCGAAAGAAGCTAGAGTAGCTCCTTATGTCAATTTTGAAAACCTCCATGTTGATAATGAGGATTATTCAAAAATCGCATTTGGTGTCTCCATAATATTTTGATTTAAAATCAGGAAATAAAAAAAGCCAATCTCATTCGAGATTGGCTTTTTTTATAAATAGAGTTGCTATTAACGTAAAGAGATAGCTACACCAGCGTTAACCATTGGGTAGTTAGCATGAACGTATTCAGCCATGATGTTAATTAAGAAGAAATTAACTTTAACACCGGCTGTATAGCGCATACTGTTAGCGCTGTCGAATGTAATATTAAGAGGGGTAGCTTGCGAATCAATCATTTTAGGCTTAGTGCGATCGTCCCCTGTTCCAGTAATAGGGTTAAAGTTTTCATTGGGAACAATAACAGGGTAATTACCAGGGGTCTTTAACGTCGTTTCAGCAGACTCAATACCAATGCCTACATATGCTCCTATGCCGAAAATTAAGAGGTTTAAGTTTTTGCCAACTAAGGCGTTGATAGTATAACCACTTGAGGCGAATTCAACAGATTGATTTTCCCAATTTGATTCAGGAAATGTGTTTTTGGTATCAGTTGCATCAAACCCTACATCACTTGGCTTAATAGATAAATTCGCAGTAGTACTTAGGTTTGTGAACCCTGCTTGTAGCGCTAAATTAACTGGCAATAAATCACCACCGGGTATCCATTGGTTTAGATTGTGTTTAACAGAAGCACCAATCAATTCTACAGAGCCAAAATCATCAAAGTCATACTTTGGTAAATATCGAACAGTTACATCTGTACTCATAATTAAGCCAATACCAACTTGAACCATAGGAGCACCAGAATAAGCATAACCAATACCATCCGGCATAGTAAATTCTGCCAGAGGTTCACCCGGTTTAACAGGGGAATTATTAGGATATTTTTCTGTTGTTTGTAATGTCGGACGATTACTCATTTTTTCACTGGTAAATGATGGCCCGATATTTGAACTTCCTTGTTTTAACTCAAACGCAGATAAACCTAAAGCATTAACATCATATGTTTGATCAGCTGTCGGAATTTGAGCAATACCAACACGAATGCTTATATCAAATCCTAAAAATTTATGTGTGCTTGCACTCATGTTCCAACCTGAGTTTAGAGCAGCTCCAAATCCTTTTGCTAAAGGGCCAACATATGCCTTAGCTAAAATGTTCGCATCATCTCTACCGGCTTGTAAAAGTTCTCCGATATTTCCCAACTGAGCATAAGCCGGCAGGCTTACCAATGAGATTGCGGCAACAGCGGCAAGTTTTTTAAAATTATTGTAGAAGTTATTCATAGATTCCTCAAATCAACAAGTAGGTTAAAAATGAAACTCCTCAAACCCTAGAAAATTCAGAAAGTTTCTTGTTATTAAAGAGTTACGGGGAAAACTACTAAACACGCCTACCAAATCCAATCCCTCAAATGGGTTATTTTTTCTCTGATTGTTGGCTGGAATTGACTGTCAGAAATGTCAGACAATTGCTAACGGTGATTTAAAAAATTCAATACCGTTTTTCTTTTTCTTCCACTTCATTTAGCATGGAAAGGTAAGATTTGTATCTGCTCTGATAAATTGCACCTTGTTCAACGGCATCCCGAACTTTACATCCCGGTTCATGCTTGTGAGTACAATTGTAAAATTTGCAGTTTTCACGATGAGGATTAAAGTCCGGAAATACCAAATCCAGTTCATTGGCATCAATTTCTGCAATACCGAATTCACGAATTCCGGGAGTATCAACAATAAAACCTCCGTTGGAAATCGGAACTAGACGGGCAAATGTTGTAGTGTGTTTTCCTTTGTTTGACCAATCGGAAACTTCACCTGTTTTGTGCTCTAAGTTACTATCTAAAGCATTCATTAGTGTGGTTTTGCCAACACCGGATGGTCCGGTAAATGAGACAGTTTTTGAGCCGATAAATTTTTTTAGTTCGTTTATACTTTTTTCTGATTCAGAGCTTAAGACAAGTACAGGAATACCCAAATTCTCATATATAGGGGCCCATTCTTGAATTAGTTCCAAATCATTTTCATCAGCTAAATCGGCTTTATTGATAATGATTGCAGGTTGAGATTCTTCATAAACATACGTTGCCGCTAAAAAACGGTCGATAAGTCCGAGTTTGTATTCGGGTTTTTTTACTGATTGAACAATACAGGCAACATCCACATTCGCACAGATAATTTGTTTGCCTTTTTTTCCATGTGTTGCTGTTCTTACTACAGCGTTAGTGCGATTATGAATCGTATTAATTTGATACGTGCCGTCATCAACAGGAGATAAATCTACCCAATCGCCAACAGCAACGGGATTGGTTTCTTCTTTTCCTGATAATCTGAATTTGCCGGGAATTCGGGCATTTATCACCGTGCCGTCATGCAAAAGTACTTTGTACCAACTTCCGGTTGATTCCAAAACACGAACTTTTTGCAGATTTGAACTCATTTAAACCCCCATCGCTTTTTGGATTCGATTTAAAAGTGCTGACGCCATTTCGTGATCTTCATTTCGAAACGGTTCGATGGCAATTTCAGGAAACCCCTGTTCGTCGGCTTTGCGGAATTGATCGAATAATTCACGCGAGAAGTGATTGAAATCGCGATTAAATCCTTTGTGATGCTCCGAATTAAAAGAGCCGAACACATGGAGATACAGACTTTTTTTGTCAAATTCACCTTCTAATTCCAATGTATTCATCCATCTAACTTTTGCTTTGGGCGAATAATGCGTGTATTTCATGCCCGGGCTCATCACTTTTTCGTGTGATTCTTTCATTGTTGCCACTTCAACTGGTTTGTGAAGAACGAATTCAATGTGTTCTTTTGAAATTTTTCCGGGACGAAGAATGGTAATCGGTTCGTGTAACAGTGATAATACCGTTGATTCAATCCCAACCTGACATTTTCCGCCATCAACAACAGGAATAAAACCATTGTAATCGGAAAGCACGTGTTCTACTCGAGTCGGGCTTGGTGAGCCGGAACGGTTTGCACTTGGCGCCACTAAAGGGCCCGTTTCTTGTATGATTTCTAAAGCTATCGGGTGTTCCGGCATTCGAACGGCAACATTGGGTAAACCCGCTGTAATTTTATCCAATACCTCATCTTTTTTAGGAAAAAGTAGTGTTAAAGGTCCGGGCCAAAATGCCTGAATAAGTGTTCGTGCTTCATCTGAAACATCTTTAACAAGCAAGTTTAATTGTTCAATAGAATTGATGTGAACGATTAAAGGATTATCGCTGGGGCGACCTTTAATTTCAAAAATAGATTCAATGGCTGATAAATTAAACGCTGATGCAGCCAAACCGTAAACTGTTTCGGTAGGAATGGCTACGGCTTTTCCTTTTTTGAGTTGATTAACAGCTTCTTGGCTAGATATCACCATGAATTAATGGGCAAAAGTTGGAGTTGCTTTTTCTTTATAATACGCACCGAGAAACTCAACCGCATCATCTAAAGTGTTTATATCTGTAATTACAAATCGCACGATATCATCTTTTTGCGCCAAACTGAAACGATTTGTTGCGGAACTTTGCAGTTGTTGAACCAATTGCTGGAATCGTCCGTCATCAAAGAAATGTTTACCTAATTCCGTTTTCGGATTCAGGCATTGTAACCACATTCTTCCGCCTCTGATTGTAACTTTATCAATAAACATATTGGAGGCCAACAACTTGATTTTTGCTACTGAAACCAGATTTTCAGCGGCAGGCGGAAAGCTTCCGAATCGGTCGATTACTTCTTGTTGCCATTCTTCGATTTCTTTCGGGTGCGTTGCATTGGCCAATTTACGGTATAAGTTCAGGCGTTCCACATTATCAACTACATAGCCGACCGGTAGAAGTGCCGGTAAGTCGATTTCAACGGAAGTATCGGGCGTTTCTTCATCTAATACAATGTGTTCGAACTGGTCGGTAAATTCCGATTCTTTGAGCTCTCGAATAGCATCATTTAAGATTTTGAGGTATAAATCGTAACCCAATTCGTTTATAAATCCGCTTTGTTCAGCGCCAAGAACATCGCCTGCGCCGCGAATATCCAAATCGCGCATGGCAATATTGAATCCCGAACCTAAATCGGAATATTCTTCGAGAGCCATTAAACGTTTTCTGGATTCGATAGATAAATCTTGCAAAGGCGGTGTTATCAAATAACAAAAAGCTTTTCGGTTGGAGCGTCCGACTCGCCCGCGAAGCTGATGCAATTCTGATAATCCGAATCGGTCAGCGCGATTAATGATGATTGTGTTTGCGTTGGAAATGTCGATTCCGCTTTCAACAATATTGGTGCTTACCAAAACATCGAATTTGTGTTCGTAAAAATCGCTGATTATGTGTTCCAACTCAGTTCCGGTCATCTGTCCGTGTGCAAATTGAACGCGTACATTCGGTACGATTTTTCGGATTAGTTCGGCATATTCGCCAATATTCTGTACTCGGTTGTGAATAAAAAATACTTGTCCGCCGCGAGAAGTTTCAGCCAGAATTGCATCACGAATAATGCGTTCATCATACCCGTGAATTTCAGTTAAAACAGGTTGGCGGTTTGGAGGCGGAGTTGTGATGGTGCTTAAATCTCGTGCGCCCATCAGCGACATATGCAAGGTTCTTGGAATCGGTGTTGCCGTGAGTGTAAGCACATCTACCGTTGCGCGGAATTCTTTTAATCGTTCTTTAACAGAAACTCCGAAACGCTGTTCTTCATCTACAACCAACAAGCCTAAGTCTTTGAATGCAATATCTTTAGATGTAATGCGATGTGTGCCGATTAAAATATCAACAATACCGTCTTTCGTTTTTTTAGCGACTTCTTTTTGCTCTTTTGGTGATTTGAATCGGTTCATTACTTCAATCCGAATCGGGAAATTCGCCATTCTTTTTTTGAATGTGTTGTAATGCTGATCAGCTAAAATAGTTGTCGGAACTAAGATTGCAACCTGTTTTCCGTCGTTTACGGCTTTAAATGCTGCACGAACGGCTACTTCTGTTTTTCCAAAACCCACATCACCGCAAACCAATCTATCCATTGGAGTCGGGCTTTCCATATCAGATTTTACATCGATGATGGCTTTCATTTGGTCGGGCGTTTCCTCAAACATAAAGGAAGCTTCCAACTCGGTTTGCCATGCTGTATCTGAAGAGAATGCGTGTGCCTTTTGTGATTTACGTTTTGCGTACAAGAGAATTAAATCACGGGCAATATCTTTGAGTCGGCTCTTCGTTCTGGATTTTTTCTTTTGCCATTCACCGGAACCTAGTTTGGTAATTTGAGGTGCTGCTCCGTCTTTTCCGGAATATTTTTGAAGCTTGTGAAGACTCGAAATGTTCACATACATAATGGAATCGTCGGCATATTTCAGCATAACGGATTCCTGTTCGATGTCTTTCACTTTTATGCGTCTGAATCCCGCAAACTTTCCGATACCGTAATCCACATGAACCACAAAATCACCAACATTCAGGTCGCGGATTTCTTTCATCGAGAGTCCGCCTGCTTTACGTTGGCGAACTTTATTTTTTGGTTTGTGATAACGGTTAAAAATCTGATGGTCGGTGTAAACTGCAATTCCGGGAGTCGGGAGAATAAAACCTTTATGTAAGGTTGCCAGCGCTGCTGTGTAACGTAACGTTGCTCCAGGTTCTCCTAGAAGCTCTTCAAAACGTTCTTTCTGCGCTTCGTTATCGCACAAAATGGTGGTTTCGATACCTTGTTTACTGAGGTCTTCCAGATTTTGGCGAAGCACTTTTATTGAGGCATTAAAATCAGGTTGAGGGCGTGCTTCTAAGGTGAATTCCAGTTCAACTTGTGCCGGATTTCGCATTTTTCCATCAAACAAAATGGTTTTATTAGCTAACCACGAATCCAACGTGGATGAGGTACAAAACTGATGTTCCGGCGCTGATACTTTTTCTTTATCAGCTTGATTATAGGCTTCTTGAGCTTGTTTTAAACGATTTTCGAGTTCAGCAAAAATTAAGTCTTCTTGTTGTAAAACAACGGAGTACGATTCGGGAATAAAATTAAAAAGAGGAGCTAGGTTTGTAGAACTTAGTTGCTCTACATTCGGAACTAATCGCACTTTATCTTGGAATGATACAGAACGCTGAGAATCGGGATCGAATTCTCGAATGGAATCAATTTCATCACCAAAAAACTCTAAACGAACAGGATATTCCGTCGAAAGCGGGTAGATATCCAGAATACCGCCACGCTGCGAATATTCACCCGGAGCACCCACAAAGTTCACATCATCGTAACCCAAATCCATGATTTTTGCAATTAAATCATCTATCGAAATGGAATCGCCTTTTTCGATTACGAAAGAGGCGTCGGTAAACGATTTAGGAGACGGAACAAAATCAAAAAGAGCATCGGCGGAAGTTACAACAACGTTTTTCGGGCGGTTTAAAATGAGTTCCAGTTGTTCGGAACGGTTAATTAACGAACTGACATCAGAAATTTGAGCTTTATCGTACGGTTTTCTGAAAGTCGGATTAAACAGAACCGTTTCATTGTTTCCGAGCTCTCGCAAATCACCTTCAAAAAATTGCGCTGATTCAAAATCCGGGGTTACAATTAACAGAGACCGCTCTTTTGACAACTCATTGATTAAAACGGGTAAAGTAGATCCTACAAAATGAGAAAGTTTTACCGATTTTTGTTGTTTGATAGCTCCACGAATGGAATCAAGAAAAAGATGTGTCGCTATCGTTTTTGATAAGTGTTCTAATGCCATAATGAATTTTGTGAGACGTCAAAAGTACGGACTCACTAACAAAGAAACGGGATTTTTTATTCCCGGTTTGAGTAAGAAATTAACTTAACCTTGTAATTTTTCGCTGAGCGCCAGAATGAATCGGTAATTATTAGCATGAATCTCTTTCGATAATAGTGAAGCTGCTTGATTCTTTTCACCGTGTTTTTCCATCCACTGTTTTAGTTGATCGAAATCTGTTAAAAGCATGGCTTCGGCTAAATCAGCTTGAATGCTTATTGGTTTTTCGCGAATCCAATCATATACAGTTGAAATCTCTAGCTCAAAATCAACAAAGTTTATTTCCTGCGGTGTTTGTGTGCGTTTAAATTGCAATGAACTGTGTTTTTCGATGCTGTTGAATAAATCGTTGCTGTGGAACGGTTTAATAATTACATCATTAAATCCGGCTTCAATTAATTGCTGAATCGTTTCGTCGAAAATACTCGCCGTTATGGCAATAATCGTAGTTTGTTCTCCATTTTTTGATAGCCTTATTTTTTGCATAACCTCTTCACCGGAAATCTCCGGCATGCGTAAATCAAGCAAAACTATATCAAAATGATTGTTTTTCCATTTTTCAAGAGCGTCGATGCCATTTAAACAGCAATGTGTTTTAAATCCGGCAGTGGTAAGTAAGGTGTCCAAAACCTGAACGTTCGAATCAACATCATCAACGATTAAAGCATTGGCTGTTCCGAGAAGTTCAACTTGGAAGGAGTCAACCGAATGAACAACGGTATATACTTTATCTTGATTGATTTCTTTCAATGGAACTAAAAAGCCAAAACTGGAACCTTTTCCGCGTGTGGAATCGGCGAGCATTAAACCGCCGTGTAAATGAATGAGTTTTGAACTTATTGATAAGCCCAATCCAGTTCCGCTTGTGAAATTTCCATCATGTTGACGAAAAGCTTCAAAAATATGAGGTAAGTGTTCTTGCTCGATTCCTTTGCCGGTATCTGTTACATTTACAAATAATAGCGTGGGTTCGGTAGCCTGATACTTCTGTACGGATGCAAAATAAGTTTGCGGAATTTGGTTAGCGTTAACCAAGGAAAAATCAACTTTAACAAAACCTGAATCGGTGAATTTTAGCGCATTACCGATTAAGTTAATAAGTACCTGACGAATTTTGTGATTATCTAACTCAACAAATTGAGGGACTTCTTTCGTACGTTTTACAGAAAATGCAATTTGTTTAGCCGCACTTTGGTGTTCAAACATCAATTTTATGTCATCAATTAGCGTGTATATATCAAAAATTTGTGTTTTGATGTCCATTTTTCCGGCTTCGATTTTGGATAAATCCAGCACATCGTTAATCATACTCATTAGGTGAGTACCACTTCTGTACATGGTTTCCGCATAGGATTTGTAGGTTCCTGATAAATCGTTTGAGCGGTGTAAAATTTGTGAAAAGCCTAAAATGGCGTTTAAAGGAGTGCGTAATTCATGGGACATTCCCGCTAGAAACTCAGATTTTGCAGCATTTGCTCGCTCTGCTTCTCTTGTTTTCTGTTCTAATTCACGTGTTTTTTCCTGTAATCGTGCGGTACGTTCAACAATTTTTATTTCGAGTTCTTTATTCATTTTTCTGAGGCGCTGCTCACGAACCCGAATCATACTTAAAATCCCAAAAGCAACTAAAAAGATGGAAAAGAAGATGAACGGTTTTCGGTAATAAAAAGGCGGTGCAATTTGTAAATCTATGGTTGCTAATTTAGGATTTACAATGCCTGACTTATTCCTTGTTCTGATTTTAAACGTGAAATCTCCGTGCGGTAAGTTGGTATAAGTCACAAATCGTCTGTCTTCTGACTGAATCCAATTTGGGTCAAACCCTTCGAGCATGTACTCAAATCGTATTAAACCGGGGTTTATGGCATTTAATGAAGAAAACTCAAAGCTGACTACACGTTCGTCTGATTTTAACTCCATTGTATGTAAATAGGGAATCGCTAAATCATGTTTATAGTCTTTTCCATTAATCTGGATTTTAGTGATTACAGGATTCGCGTAATTGGTTAAATCCTCAACATCTTCCGGCTTAAATAAACTTAAACCGTTCAGGCCTCCGAATGCCAGTCGGCCGTCTTTTAACTTTAAATAGCTGTATTGGTTAAATTGTGTTGAACCTAAGCCGTCATTTTTATTGTAAAGTGTAAATTTGTTTTCCTGAATTTGATATCGAATAATTCCTTCATTACTACTTAACCACAATTGTTGATTTGGATCGCCAATCAAACCAAAAATACTTTCTGTCGGTAAGCCTTCGTGTTCAGTAATTTGCTCAACACGCAGATTTTTTTCCAAGGGATTTCGAATTCGGTTTATACCGTGCCCGTAGCTTGAAAGCCATAAACAACCGTCATCACAGAGATAAAAAGAACTAATTATATTTCCGGTAAGTGAAGTAGAGTCGCCGGGAATATGTTTAAAGTTCTCGATTCTAAATTGTGATTTTTCGAGTGGTGCATCTGTTTTTAAGGTAATTCGCGATAAACCGCCAAATGTGCCCACAAAGAATGTGGTATCGTTATATTGAAAGATAGAGCTGGCAAGATTTTCGACTAAGCTTTGCGGATTATTTGGTTCGTGTTCTAAATGAATGCGTTCTCTGGTTTTTTCGTCGATAACAGTTAAACCGCCAAATCCTCTTAAGCCTTGTCCTATCCAAAGTCGATTGGTTTTATCTATATAAATAGTTCTAACTTCATCATTTTTAAGATTGTACAATCCGTGATAGGAACTGGAAAAATGTTGAAAAGCAAAAGTTTTCAAATTTATTTTATACAAGCCGTTTCCAAACGTACCTATATAGACCTCATTTTCTGAAAATGTGATGGAATTGGTATTTGTTTTTGGGATAATCGAATTGATAGTTTTTTCAAGATTCGTCTCAAATTGATAGGTCTTGATATTTAAAATGCTGATTCCTCCGCTTCGTGAAGTCATCCATAACTGATCTTTATACTGCGCCATTCCACGCAGCAGATTATTTTTCAAGGATTGCTCTTTTCCGGGTATGTAGCTGAAATTCTTAAATATGTTTTGCGAAGGATGATAGAGAAAAACCCCGCCTAAATATGAACCAAGCCAAAGAGATTCCATTTTGTCGATAAAAATAGAATAGACGGTATTGTCTTTGAATCCATTAAAGAAATCGCTCTCAATCGTGTTATGTCTGTTTATTGCATAATTTTTTTGCGATAAATAATAGACACCGCTCACTTCCGTAGCTACTACCATTTCATGCTGATACAGCCTGATTGCATTTATTTTTATTTCAGGCAGTGTTTTTAATTTAACCAATTGAGTTAAATCTGCACTTACTTCCCATAAACCGTTATTATCGGTGCCTAGTAAATAGGTATTACGAGTCGGGTTAAATTCGATATTTGTAGGTTGAAAAGTATTCGTAGACGGAATGAATGCTTTCTTGTGTTCGTAGCCCGGAATCAGGCTAAAAATACCGTGAGACGGTGAAATAGCTAGAATTAAATCATTAGAAACAGCACGAATTTGCCTAACCTGAACATTCTTATCATCAATTATAGGAGGGATGATTTGTGTCACTTTTGTTGAATTTGACAAAAGTGAGAGTGAGTACAAACCGCCTTCCAAGGTGCTTACATAAATACTGGAATCAAGCGCCAGAATATCCGTAATTCTTTTTTGATTTAGATAAGGGTGGTCAATAGGGCTGAAGTATTCAGTTTCAGGATTCATTTTAACGATTCCCTGACCATTTGTGCCTATCCAAATATCACCGAATTTATCTATCGCCAAGGCAGAAAGCCAATTCCCGCTGGGGCCGGCATGATTGTCTAAAGCATTATGTTTGTAATGTTTAAAATCGTACCCATCGTATCTGTTTAAACCTTCTTGAGTAGCAATCCAAAGAAATCCAACCGAATCCTGAACGATTTCATTTATGGTATTTTGAGAGAGTCCGTCGTCTAAAGTAATGTTTTTGTAGTGAACAGGTTGGGCTGAACTCAACTCAGAAAAACAAACAATAAGAGTGAATACGCCAACAAATAAATGAAGGCTTGCTGTAAAAATAGTAACGACACGGGAAGTATGAGTTTTCCCTCTATACATCATATTAGCCAATCAAACGATAATTGAGACTAATATGAGGATTCAAAAGGAGATTTTCTAATTAATTCTTTTAAAAAGAATTGTTACCAAGCTATTAGTAGTTAATACTAAGTCCAAGTAATTCAATTGGTTTGGTAGTATGGCACATATGAAAGAGGTTGCAGATGGTTGAGTATCTGCAACCTCTAAAAAGAATTAAGCTTGGTTGGTTTTGGTGTCCTCAATTTTGAACAATTTGAACGGGTCTTTTACAACTTCTTTGTCCAATGTTTTTTCTACGATTTGCTGCATACGTTCAACAAATTCGACTTCTAAATCGCCTAAAATATCTTTTTCGATTTCGTAGATATCGGCTTCATTTTTCTTTGGAAGAAATACTTTTTTGATGCCCGCACGTTTGGCTGCCAATACTTTTTCTTTGATTCCGCCAACAGGAAGAACCAATCCTCTAAGTGTAATTTCTCCGGTCATAGCAATGGTGGATTTTACTTTTCTTTGGGTGAAAATAGAGGTCATAGCAGCAAGCATAGTTACGCCGGCACTTGGTCCGTCTTTTGGAATTGCACCGACCGGAACGTGAATATGTAAATCCCAATGTTTGAATACATCGGTCGGGATTTTGTATTCCTCTGCGTTCGATTTCAAATAGGAGTAGGCGAGATGTACAGATTCTTTCATCACATCACCCAATTGTCCGGTGAGTTTCAGATTTCCGTTTCCGCGCGACATCGATGCTTCTATGAATAAAATATCACCACCGACAGGAGTCCAAGCTAATCCGGTTGCAACGCCAGGAACAACGGTACGTTCGGCCACATCTTTAAAGAATTTTTCTTTGCCTAAGTACTCTTCAATGTCTTTTACACCGACAGCGATTTCTTCTGCTTCTTCAGAGGCTATTTTGATGGCAGCGCCGCGAACGACTGATCCGATTTCACGAGTTAAACTTCGTACACCCGATTCCCGTGTATAACCGTCAATAACCGCCTCAACAGCTTTATCTGTAATCTTAAATTGCTGTTTTGTAACGCCGTTTTCTTCTAACTGACGTGTTACCAGATATTTTTTCGCAATTTGAAGTTTTTCCTGCAAGGTGTAACCACTCAATTGAATGATTTCCATACGATCGCGCAACGGACCCGGAATGGTTTCCAACGAGTTCGCCGTAGCAATAAATAATACTTTGCTTAAATCGTATTCCAACTCTAAATAGTTGTCATAAAACGTGTTGTTTTGTTCCGGATCTAAGACTTCCAAAAGGGCAGAAGTTGGGTCGCCACGGTAATCGGCACCAACTTTATCAATCTCATCAAGCATCATAACCGGATTGCCTTTACCGGCTTTTTTCATGTTTTGGATTATTCTACCCGGAAGAGCTCCGATATAGGTTCTTCGGTGACCACGAATTTCGGCTTCATCATGCAATCCGCCTAAACTAAATCGAACAAATTCACGGTTTATGGATCGTGCAATAGATTTTCCTAAAGATGTTTTACCGACTCCAGGAGGGCCAACGAGACACAAAATCGGAGCTTTCATGTCTTTTTTGAGTTTCAGCACCGCCAAATATTCGATAATACGCTTTTTAACTTTTTCTAAGCCGTAATGGTCTTCGTCAAGAATTTTACGCGCACGCTTTAAATCCAGTTTGTCTTTGGAGAATTCTGACCACGGCAAATCTAAAATCCATTCCACATGGTTGATAATGATGCCATAATTCGGTGCAGAACTTGGTGTGCGTTCGAGTCTGTTCAATTGTTTTTCTAAAGCATCGCTTACATGCGCAGGAAGTTCTTTGTCTTTTGCGCGAGCACGCAGCTTTTGAACTTCTTGTTGATCGCCGTCTTCTCCCAAAGCTTCTTGAATCGCTTTCATTTGTTGGCGGAGATAGAAATCACGCTGTTGTTGGTCAATATCTGTTTTTACTTTTGAACGAATCTCTTCACTCAAATTCAGAACTTGTAATTCTTTGGTTAAAAACTGCTGAATTTTTTCCAAACGTTTAGAGAACTGTGGAATTTCTAAAACGGATTGTTTGTCCTCAATCGAATTATTCAGATTGGACGCTATAAAATTAAGAAGGAAAGTAGGGCTGTTGATGTTGTTGATGGCAATAGCCGCTTCCGATGGAATATTAGGAGATAGATTGATGATTTTTGCAGCCGTTTCTTTAATGGAGCGAATAGCCGCATCCAGTTCAACACCATCCAAATCCATTACGTTTTTAAACTTCTCAACTTTTGCTTTGAAATACGGATTTTCAGTAGTTATTTCGTTGATTTGCATCACGTTTTTACCCTGAATCACGATGCTCTTGCTACCATCCGGCATTTTGATGAGTTTCAAAATTTGTGCAACGGTTCCGATTTTATATAAATCTTCCGGTTTCGGATTCTCTGAGTTCGCGTCTTTTTGAGTAACAATTCCGATGATTTTATCAGTTTCATAAGCATCTTTTACGAGAGCGAGGGATTTATCGCGCCCAACGGTAATTGGTATGACAACACCCGGAAATAAAACAGTGTTTTTTAGAGGTAAAATGGGGAGTTCGTCCGGTATTTTTGATTCGTCAATTTTCTTTTCTTCTTCTTCGGATAAAAGGGGGATAGCCTGTTCAAAATCGTCCAAATCGTCTGAAATAAATTTAAAGTCTTTAAAATTCATGATTACTCTAGGTTGAAATTTTGAAACTCAGGTACAAACACAAAGCCAAGTTAGCTTATTAGAACAAAATTACAGGTATGATTGAAAGGTTGTGGCAAAATTACAGGAATATAATTCGGTACTGACACATCTGTAGTTGAGAGAGCAGTATTCTGATTTGTAAAATTTTGAAATCAATAAAAAATGAAATAGATTCTAAGGCATTGGAAATCAGGTATTTGGGGTTTAAACACAATGGGGTAAATCAATAGGTTGGTTTCTAAATTCAGCACACTATCACACAATAAAGGAGTTTTTTATGGAGGTATCTGTTAACTGGATTGCGGTTATTGTTTCGGCAGTAAGTGCATTTGTTCTTGGTTCTGTTTGGTATTCACCACTTTTGTTTTCAAAACGCTGGCAAATAGAAGTGGAATTGACAGATGATAAAATCAAGCAAGCAAACATGCCTAAAATTTTTGGGACGGCGTTTGTTTTGCAATTCATCATTGCTGTCAATCTGGCTTTCTTTTTAGGTTCACCCGAAATTGATATGCAAATGGGTTTGATGTATGGATTACTGACAGGCGTTTGGATTTTTTGCGGAATGGCGACTGCCTATATGTTTGCACAAAAAAGCTGGACTCTCATTTTTATTGACGGAATGTACCAAGTTGTAGCACTTGGTTTAATGGGGCTGATTTTAGGCGCCTGGAGATAATTATTTAAACCACATTCTTGTGGAGGATTGAGGAAAGCCGTTGAGAAATCTTCGGCTTTTTTTGTTTTGTTTGATGGATTGTAGATTGCTAATCGTTGAATAGGATTAGCCAAATTTGATTCAAAAATCTCTTTGAATGTACGACTTGTTTAACGCTTATTGATTCTGCAATATCCCAAACGATAGGAGACTCCCTTATGCACGTGAGTGACATAAATGTCTAAAGTTCTATAAGTGCCGGATACTCAAAAGCATTTGGAATCTAGCTCCCAAACCACCTTTTGTTCTCGTCCTGTGAAATTCTCGAACTCATAAACATAAGAGGGCATTTTCATTACTATATCATCTAATTATTTAATCATCTAATTATCTAATCAACTAATCATTTCATCCAAACAGCGCCGTTTGATTACTTTCTAAGTCTAACAAATAGCGCTTGCGATGTAATCCGCCGGCATAGCCTACCAAATCTCCGCTTTTACCGATTACACGATGGCAGGGAATAATAACTCCAATCGGATTTTTTCCGTTTGCTGATGCAAGTGCACGAATCGCTTTTTCATCACCGTATTGTTGAGCTAAATCCAAATACGAAATAGTTTTCCCAAATGGAATTTGGAGTAATAAATCCCACGCTTTTTTCTGAAAATGAGTCCCTTCTGGTGCTAAGGGTAAATCAAAAACGGATAATTCTTTTCTGAAATACGCATCTAATTGTTTTACGGCTTCCTCTGAAATCGAATTGGGATTGTTAGTTGCCTTCATTTCATCAACAAAAGAAACAACTTTGATAGCGTGTTCGTCCGCTGTAATTTCAATCGGACCTACGGGTGAATTCAAAAATGATGTAAACATGAAAGCTATTTTACAGGAAAAATTCGGAGGAAGCGAAACTCTTTATTTGGGTGAAACGGAGATTCCGAAATTAAAAGAACGCGAAGTGTTAGTTCGAGTAAAGTCTACGGCTCTGAACCGCGCCGATATTTCTCAACGTGAAGGGAAATATCCTCCTCCAAAAGGAGAAAGCGAAATTCTGGGATTAGAGTGTTCAGGCACGATTGAGGATTCCAATGGTTCGAACTGGAAAGTCGGAGATGAGATTATGACTCTTTTACCCGGCGGAGCTTATGCGGAATTCGTTGCCGTTCATCAAAATATGCTTATGCCTAAACCCCAAAATCTGACTTTTGAAGAAGCGACTGCAATTCCGGAGGCTTTTTTAACGGCTTGGCAGGCATTGGTTCGGATAGGAGAGATAATGCCCGGACAACATATTTTAATTCATGCCGGTGCAAGTGGAGTAGGAAACGCTGCCATTCAATTGGCTAAACAAATCGGCGCGACTATTTTCACGACGTGTTCAGAATCAAAGGTTAATTTTTGTGTTGATTCAGGCGCCAAACACGTTATCAATTATCAAAAAGAAGATTTTTCGGAAGTCATCAAACAAAAAACATCGAACGAAGGCGTGCATCTGATAATTGATTTTATTGGCGGAGATTATCTGGAAAAAAACATTCAATGTTTGGCGAAAGACGGTAAAATTATTCAACTGGCTACAATGGGTGGAGCTTCTACTCAAATTGATTTACGAAAACTCATGGCAAAACGTGGACAGCTTATTGCATCAACATTACGTTCACGAACACGAGACTATCAAATAAAACTCACGCAGGATTTTTGGAAGTTTGCCGAACGTTTATTTTTGAACGGAACATTAAAACCTGTAGTAGATTCAGTCTTTTATTGGAACGAAGTGCGAGAGGCGCATAAGTATATGGAGGCCAATCGGAATAAAGGAAAAATTGTACTAAGAGTCAGTTAAAAATAAAATCACATGTTTAGCTATAGTTTTTTGACACTGATTTCTATTCAAACAGTTGAGATTAAGAAGCTTAGTTGTGAGATATACTCATTTTCATCTTAAATTAACGGCTTATGCAATCCTTAACAGCCATTGTTTTAACCTATAACGAAGCCCCGAATATTGAGCGGACTTTGCACAAACTGCAAAGTATTCCGAAGGTTATCGTGTTGGATTCTTTCAGCACGGATGAAACAGTACGCATTGCTCAAAAATTTGCCAATGTGAATGTTTACGAACGTGTTTTTGATGAACATACCAAACAATGGGAATTCGCCCGTGAGCAAGTAGAAACCGAATGGGTTTTAGCTTTAGATGCCGATTATCAGTTTTCGGAAATTTTATTGCAGGAAATTCACAACATAATTGAACGTGAGCCTGAAGAAAACGGGTTTATGGCAAACTTTGTGTATGCCATCGATGGTGAAGTTATTTCCTCAGGAATTTATCCGCCGGTTTGTGTTCTTTTCAGAAAAGAAAAAGCAATGTTTGTGAAAGACGGACACACGCAACGCTTACATGTTGAGGGAAAAACGGGTGAATTAAGACATACCGTAATTCACGATGATCGCAAAGATTTCAGACGTTGGTTAAATTCTCAAATCAGTTATGCACAGTTGGAAGCAGAAAAACTGGCATCAGAACAAAAAGAGAAGCTTTCTAAGAATGATAAAATCCGCCTGAAATCGAAATTTACCCCCATTTTCGTATTCATTTATTGTATTTTCGTGCGTCGCGGATGGAAAGACGGTCGCGGCGGGTGGAAATACGCTTTTCAGCGATTGATTGCTGAAATTCTGCTGCAATATTATTTATTAGATATAAAACACTAGTTCATGTACCTATTAGGAATTAACGCTTACCACGGTGATGCATCAGCTACTTTATTAAAAGATGGAATTCCCGTTTTAGCGATTGAAGAAGAGCGATTAAACAGAAAAAAACATTGTGCGGGTTTCCCGACTCTTGCTATTCAAGCCTGTTTAAAAGAAGCAGGTATTTCTATTTCTGATGTGGATCATGTGGCGATTTCAACCGACCCAAGCGCTAATTTGGGTGAAAAGATTTTGTACAGTTTAACGCGCATCACCAAAATTCATAAAATGTTGCGAGATCGCTTGAGTAAAGTGACCAAAACTCGCGATTTAAAAACCGATTTAGCTGCGCAATTAGGAGTAGATAAAACGCTGATTAAAGCTCAAATTCATAATGTAGAGCATCACTTAGCGCATATGGCTTCCGCTTTTTTTTCAGCTCCGTTTAAAGAAGGAATAGTACTTACATTGGACGGAATGGGTGATTTTGTTTCTTCAAAATGGGGATATGGCAAAGACGGTTCCTTTTCAGCGGACGGACAGGTTGAATATCCGCATTCGATAGGTTATTTATACACTGCAACTACGCAGTTTTTAGGCTTTCCTTATTACGGTGATGAAGGTAAAGTGATGGGTTTAGCGCCTTATGGTGAAGCCAAATTTTTGGACGAATTCAGAAAAATTATCATAACTGAACCCGGAAAAATCGGTTATAAATTAAACCTCGATTATTTCTTACATCACTCTCAAGGCATTGAAATGCAATGGGATGAGGGTCAACCCACGATTGGACGCATGTATTCCGATAAATTTGTAGAAACCTTTGGTCCGGCTCGTGAATACGGCTCAGAATACACGCAGTATTACAAAGATATTGCAGCTTCATTACAACGCAGAACAGAAGAAGTCTGTCTGGATATGATTCAAAAACTGAGCAAAAAATACAATTCGAAAACCATTTGTTTGGCAGGTGGTGTTGCATTAAACTCGGTTATGAACGGTAAAATTCGTTTGGAAACCGATGTGCGTGAAGTGTATATCCATCCGAATGCGGGCGATGGCGGAACCAGTTTAGGCGCAGCGAAGTATGTGTATCATCAGTTATTAAAACATGAAGCCAAACAGCCGATTGAACACGCATATTTGGGTTTAGAGTATGATAATGCGTACATCAAAAAGGCATTAATTGAAGCCGGAATTTCAGATTATGAAGAAGTTTCCGACGAAGAATTATTTGAAAAAACAGCACAAACCATTTCAGAAGGGAATGTTGTTGGCTGGTTTCAGGGAAGAATGGAGTGGGGGCCAAGAGCTTTAGGTTCACGTTCGATTGTTGCCGATCCACGAAATCCGAACATGAAGGATATTTTAAACGCGCGCATCAAAAAAAGAGAGAATTTCAGGCCGTTTGCTCCATCCATTATCGATTCAGCTACGGGTGAGTATTTTGAGCAGGATTATCCGGCGCCAACTATGCTTATGGTTTATCAGGTAAATGAAAACAAGCGCGAAGTTTTACCGGCTATTACTCATGTTGACGGAAGCGGACGTTTACAAACGGTGCATAAGGAGCATCACCCAAGATATTTTGGAATGATTGAGGCCTTTGGTAAATTGACCGGTGTGCCGGTTGTGTTAAATACATCGTTTAATGAAAATGAACCTGTGGTATGTACTCCGGAAGATGCTATCGATTGTTTTTTAAGAACTAAAATGGATGCTTTATCGATAGGTAATTTTATAGTGCGCAAAAAATAAATCTGTTCATTCTATTGGAGGTAGATATGAAAAAAGGGATTCAGTTACTTGTATGTTTGTTATTTATGTTGATTCCGTTCGTGAGTTATGCTCAATCGTTCGATCCGGAAAAAACGTATGTCATAACGAAGTCTGATAAATCTACGTTTATCGGAAAAATCATTTCTGATGACACACGGGAAGTCATCATTTTTACTGAAGATTTGGGTCAAATTGCGATTCCAAAGTACATGATTGAGTCCATCAAAGAATATACAATTGCGATGGAGACCAAGAAAAAGCAGGAAGAGCGTGAGGTTTTTGCGACTCGATATTTCATAACAACAAACGCCTTGCCCATTGAAAAAGGAGATAGTTATTATCAGTTTTCATTAGTTGGGCCAGATATTCAGTTTGGGGTTAAGAAGAATTTCGGTGTTGGTTTTATAACCAGTTGGCTTGGAAATCCATTTATTGGAACCATGAAATACACCGGAAATATCAATGAAAATGTCTCTTATGCAATTGGTGGATTATTTGGAGCAAGTATTTGGGATGGAATGAATCAGTTTCGATTTGCATTACCTTATACAGCATTAACTTTTGGTGATGAGTCGTCTAACCTGAATTTTGCACTTGGTTTTGGTACAGCAAAAATGGGAAGTGAAGTAGAAAATCAGTGGATGTTTTCGGTTGGTGCGTTAAAAAAAATTACTAGAAACGGCACACTCGTTTTTGATTCTATGATTTTCCCAACGAAGAATAAAACGGTTTGGTTGTTGGTGCCGGGTTTTAGAATACAAACGAATCCTAATTCAGCCTTTCAATTTGGTTTTCCCGGAATTATTACAACAAAAGAATCAGATGGTTTTGGTTTTCCAATGATAAGTTGGTTCAGAAAGTTTTAAATTCATTGCATGAATATTCTAGGGATTTCTTGCTATTACCACGATTCAGCTGCCGCATTAATTCAAGACGGAAATATTATTGCAGCAGCACAGGAAGAGCGATTTACCCGAAAAAAACATGATCCTAATTTCCCCACAAACGCGATAGAATATTGTTTAAAAGAAGCCAAACTAACTCACGCTGATATCGACTTAGTTTGTTTCTATGACAAACCTTTCCTGAAGTTTGAACGCATTTTAGAAACCTATTTGGGTTTTGTGCCCAAAGGAATACAATCCGCATGGAAATCCCTGCCGATTTGGATAAAAGACAAATTGTGGATTGCCGACCATATTCAAAAGCAGTTGGATAAAGAAGTAAAAGTCATTTATCCTGAACACCATGAATCGCACGCTGCCTCGGCTTTTTTCCCTTCTCCGTTTCAGCAGGCGGCGGTTTTGACTATGGATGGAGTCGGAGAGTGGGCAACAAGTTCCATTGGTTTCGGAGATGGAAATAAACTCAAATTAACGCATGAATTACAGTTTCCTCACTCACTCGGATTGTTGTATTCAGCGTTTACATATTACACCGGATTTAAAGTTAATTCAGGCGAATATAAAGTGATGGGTTTGGCGCCTTATGGTACACCAAAATATGTGAAGCAGATTTATGACCATCTGATTGATTTAAAAGAAGACGGCTCTTTTGCCATGAATATGGAGTATTTCGATTTTGCTGCCGGACTAAAAATGACTTCTTCAAAATTAGACGGATTGTTTGGTGGAGCACCGCGAAAATCGGAAAGTAAACTTACACAGCGTGAAATGGATTTGGCGGCTTCTGTTCAGGAAGTGACGGAAGAAATCATGTTACGCATGACTAAAACAGCAGTTAAAGATACAGGTTCTAAAAATGTGTGTCTTGCCGGAGGCGTTGCTCTAAACTGTGTTGGAAACGGTAAGATACTTCGTTCAGGAATTGTTGATAATCTTTGGATTCAACCCGCAGCAGGCGACGCGGGCGGAGCGTTAGGAGCCGCTTTAGTTGGCTGGTATTCCTATCTAGGAAACGAACGTAAAGTTTCCGGTAAATTAGATTCCATGCAGGGAAGTTATTTAGGGCCGGCTTTTTCAAATGAGGACATTCAAACATGGCTAAAAAAAGAAGGAATACCATTTCATTTTGAATTGGATGATTCATTGTTTGATACGGTTTCCGGTTTATTGGCTCAAGAAAACGTAGTGGGTTGGTTCAATGGTAGAATGGAATTTGGTCCGCGTGCATTAGGCGGACGTTCGATTTTAGGTGATCCTCGTTCGGAAAACATGCAAAAAACCTTGAATCTTAAAATAAAATACCGCGAGAGTTTTCGTCCGTTTGCCCCATCAGTTTTGGCAGAAAAGGTTTCGGATGTTTTCGATTTAGACAGAGAATCTCCCTACATGCTATTGGTTGCTCCGGTTAAAAAAGAGCGTTGTTTTGATGTGGAAGACGGGAAATCTGGGATGGAGAAGTTGTATCAAAAACGTTCCGATTTGCCTTCGATAACACATGTGGATTATTCCGCACGAGTACAAACCGTTCACAAAGAAACCAATCCGAGATATTATAATTTGATTTCTTCATTTTACAAGAAAACGGGTGTTCCGGTGCTTATCAATACTTCGTTTAATGTTCGGGGCGAGCCAATTGTGTGTACCCCGGAAGAAGCGTTTACTTGCTTTATGCGAACAGAAATGGACGTTCTAGTACTCGAAAATTGCATATTGTATAAGCATGAGCAAAAGGCAGTTACAAAAGATGAAAGTTGGAAAAACGAATTTGAATTGGATTAAATCATGCTAAAAACCTTGTTATCTGAAATCGATTCATCACCAAAAAAAGTAAAACAGTTTGCATGGTTATTCGCTGTTATCGGTTTGTTGATTATTCCGGGGATTGTTTGTTTCAAACATGGTGAATTTTCTGATTTTTCGATGATTTCGGTCGGAATCGGAACCTTATTTTTAGTGCTTGGATTCGTTTTTCATAAAGCTTTAGTTCCTTTGTATAAAATTTGGATGTTATTGGCTTTAGTGCTCGGACTCATCATGACCAAAGTAATCGTAACCTTAGTTTTTTATCTGATTATGACACCCATCGGACTAATAAAGCGAAGCGATTTAAAGAAATCCATGCATCTGAACTTTGATAAAAAGCCGGAATCGTATTGGGTGAAAAAAGAGTGGAATACCGACCCGAAACGATTAGAAAAACTCTTTTAAATACCAATTATGAAGATAGTTTTTCTTGTTGATAGATGGAGCAATGGCGGTGTGCCAACTGTTATGGAGACCTTGACAAAAACTTTGTTGCCGTCCAATGAAGTGATTTGGGTGTTTTACTATGAAGGGAAACAAACCGATGCCCCGGTAAGACAAATTGAGTTGAATGCACGATTTAGCGGCGACCCCAAAGCATTATTTGCGTTAAAGCGTTATTTAGAAGAAGAAAATCCGGACATCATTCACGATCATTTTGGCGGAATTTGGGCAAAAAGTTATTTGTTCAGCAAGTGGAGAAAAAAAGCTGTTTTACACTATCACAACGAGTTTGAACCGGTAAAAGATAGTCCGGATGACAAACGTACCTTAAAAGAGTGGTTTTTTAAGCGAATGTTGATGCCTCGTTATGCAGAGATTGTTGCAGTGAGTTTGCATAACGCCTCAAGAATACAACGATATCTGGGGAAGAAAAGGAATGTGAAAGTCATTCCAAACGGAATTGTGCTGAATCAAGAACGTAAATCAACTAAACAAAAAAACGAACAACTTGTTATAGGCTTTATAGGTCGATTGGTCTTTGAAAAAGGAATAGATTCCTTAATTGAAGCTATTGCTAAACTAGAGAAAAGTAATTCGGTTAAAGTGAAAATCGCTGGTGATGGCGACGTGAATTATATCAACACTTTACACAAAATTGTTAAAGATAAACAGTTGTATAATATTGAGTTTGTAGGTCGGATTACTGATTCTAAATCCTTCTTTTCAGAAATAGATGTGATGTATTTTGGAAGCAGGCAAGAACCGTTTGGCCTAACGATAGTAGAAGCATGGAATAATGCTGTTCCTGTAATCGGATTTTATCCTGAAAATGGCGGTGGACCGTTTGAGTTAATTCAAGAAAAAAATCCTAAAGCTGGATTACTTCTCAAAAAAAGAGAGCCTAAAAAACTTGCAGAATTAATAGAACAATGTATTTCTGATAAATCACAAATTGAAAAATGGTCCCAGGAATGCGAAATGGCCGTAAAACCATTTGATATTGTGACTGTGATTTCAAATTGGGAAAAAATCTACTATCGAGTCATTAATGAGCGATAACTTTGGAACGAACTTCGATATAAAGTCTTGGGTTGGAGTCAACCGTTGCAACGAATATTCTTGAAACATAGGTATTCGAAAATTGAATATCTGTTGATAGAACTGTGGCTATCGAATTTTCATCCGTCATTGTTTTAATTTGTGAATCCACGTAGGTTGCCATTTGTTTTAAACATAGTGTGTAACTTTTTATAAATGCATCTACGAGTTGTGACTTCTTGGCATTGCCCGGGAAAAAAAACTCACCAGCGCTAGCAATCAAGTATTGGCCATCTACTGATGCTGTATTTTGAGTCCAATCAGGAAGAACGGAGTCCTTTTTAGGTTTTTTGTAGGTTGTTTTGTTTAAATCACGAAGTGGGAAGAAGGAGCTCTCGTGTTTAATTTCTTTCTGACTAGCCAAATATTCAGAACCAAACTGAACTTTATAGGATGAAGAAAAACTGCTATCGGTATTAGTAAATTTCTCCATTGTGTTAAACAATAATTTACCGGACGGTTCCGCTTCATAGTAGGCATTTCGAGAAGGGATTTTACTTTCTGCTTTTATTAACACGGAACCATCTTCCAAAGTATAGGTCTCTGTGAACGTTGGATTAGGCTTTCTACTCTTAAATGATACTTTTATTGATAAATCATAATTGGACTCTACATAACGTAAATCGCCTTCTTGGACATCACTGTCATACATCTTTTCTATTAACTCAACACTAGACTCGTATGCTGCATTAAGTAGGATAGTAGCCATTTGTTGAGCATATATTAAATTGTTTTCAACATGTTTTCCAGGTGCTGATATTCCCCAAGCTGTTATTGTAGTAGAATCAGAATTTAAATTTTCTACACTGAATCCGCTTAATGGCAATTTTTGAGCATGAAGAGTTGATACTACTATCAAACTTAACAAGGAGAGTAATAGTGATTTTTGCATAAAACGACTCTGTTTATTTGTGGTACAATACGCACTAGTTTTATGATGATACAAGCGTAAATAGTTAATTAGTAGCAAATCCTGTGCTTGGAATCACAATTATATTATCCTGATTCTTATAAATTTTTGTAATTAT
>SBGQ01000091.1 GCA_006226965.1 bacterium
GCTTCAATTGAAGCCTTTTTTATTATTCCATTGGAGTACCTCGAAGCTTATTAAACATCTTGTACATACGCTCCACTTGCTTTTTAGGAGCTTTTTCAAATTCTCGATCAGTTACTAAATAGGCCGCTTGAACAGAGTCTAACTTGGCGTGCATCATCGCGATTTCATCAACATAATTCGGGCTGTCAATCAAGTTGGTGAGTTCCATCGGATCAGCATCCATATCATAAAACTCCCATGTATCAATATCATCATAAAAATGAATGAGTTTATACCGTTTGGTTCGGATGCCGTAATGTTTTTTTACCATGTGGAAGGCCGGAAAATCGTAATAATGATAATACAATACATTGCTGAAATCGTGCTTTGAACCACTTAAAACGTCTTTGAAAGATTTGCCTTGCATATCATTTGCTAATTTCGGTGCGCCGACTAAATCAAGAAAAGTAGGAGCGAAGTCTAAGTTTTGCACTAAAGCATCAATTACGGAACCTGCTTTAATTACTTTAGGATATTGCATCACTAAAGGCATTCGGAAAGATTCTTCGTACATAAAACGTTTGTCGAACATACCTTTTTCACCCAAATAAAAACCTTGATCGGAAGTGTAAACCAAAATGGTGTTTTCAGTTAGTCCGTTTTCATCCAGATAATCCAAAATCTTTCCGATTCCTTCATCAATCGAAGCAATAGTTGCCATGTATTCCTGCATATATCGTTGATATTTCCATTCATACAAATCTTTCCCGTGCAAATTTGCATCATGAAAGGCATCATTTTTGGCTTGATAGGATTCGTCCCATTGTTTACGCTGTTCGGGAGTCATGCGGTCAAAATCCTTTTTCCAAGGGTTGTGAGCTAATTCCGGGCTGCCTTTATGTTGGGTCATTTTAAGATCGTGACCTTCGTACATATCCTTAAAAATATTTTGAAGATGATCCTTCATAGCCTCTTGATCAGCATTTTCGTAATAATAGGTTTCGGGTAGTGGGAATTTAACCGAATCGTATTTGTTAACATGGCGAAGAGCTGGCATCCAGTTTCTGTGCGGAGCTTTGTGGTGAACCATCATATAAAAAGGCTTCGATTTATCGCGTTTCTCATCTAACCATTCGATGGCTTTTTCGGTGATTAAATCAGTTGCATAACCCTGAACAATCGAAGTATCGCCCATATCCACCGACCAATGTAAGGTTGTGTCGATTCGGGCTTTATCAATAAATGCAGAATCACTTTTTTGAATAAATTCCGGATTGTAATAATTGCCCTGATCGTTAAGTATTTCCCAATGATCAAAACCTTGCGGAAACCCGTGTAAGTGCCACTTACCGACAATTGCCGTTTGATAACCGATTTGTTGCATGAGTTTTGGGAGTGTTACCTGTTCGCCGTTAAATACTTCACCATTTTGGCGAAATCCGTTAATATGACTGTGTTTTCCGGTTAGAATAACGGCACGGCTAGGACCGCATAAGGAATTGGTGCAAAAGCTTTTTGTGAATAGTGCACCGTTTTTAGCAATACGGTCGATATTCGGAGTCGGAGCAACTTTCCCGACTTCGTGCCCATAAGCGCTGATTGCCTGAACGGCGTGGTCATCAGCCATAATAAAAATGATATTCGGGCGGGTTTGTTTTTGTGAACAGGAAACAAAGAGAAAGAAAGCGGAAACGGAAATGGTAAAAATAAGCTTCATAACTTGCGAAACACCGGTTAGCAGAGTTCTAGGTACAATAGGTTTAATGTAGTTAATCTATTGTAGATTAGATAACTGACATGTAGCCAGACATTTACAACTTTATGTATTAATTATGGGATTAGCTTAAGATGTTTCGTTGTGTTGATGTGATTCGTTTATGTTTTTAAATATCGTCCCCTAAACAAGTGCATGGCATGCTAGTTTAATAGACCATACAGAATATTGTAAGTTCGAATAGAGTACTTCGGAATTCCGCTAATCTTTGAAACGAGCAGAAAAAATATGCTTATGCAAATTGTAGAATGGCGGTTGATAGTGGCAGAGAAGGTGTTATCAGATAGCGCGATTAACGGAAAACTGAGTAGCTAACGGTTCTCGGCTTTGCGAAGGCGGGGGGCGAGTCGCTTTACTGTCAACCAAGCAGAAACTTTGATAGAAACACAAAGCTAGATTAAACCACTGAACCGCCACTTTTGGGTAGGTGCTGTTACCGGCTGGTGTTCTTTTATTGTTATGTTTGAGGTTCAAAATAGTTTTTGATTTCTGTTAAAAAGTCTTTTAATTCATATGGTAATTCATCGAACGATTTAGTCATTAATGCTTTATCACAGTTAAAGTTTCTTTTGATTTTCGTTATTTCTTTTCCTGGGAAAAACTTGAGAAGATTCGTCCTTGCTTCCGAAAGCATCTCCGCTTCTTTACCCCTGAATAAATCTTTTTCGGTATCATTTTTACAAAGCTTTTGGACTGATGTCAAATTACTATTTGAAGTCTGCCTAAAAGCATCTGTTATTTTATTGTTGTTTTCATACTCTTTGAGTCTGTCTTCTGTGAAATAGCTATCAGTTATAACTGCGAAATTTTCTATTTCATTTACTGGTAAGAACTTTACTTTATAATCTTCGAATTTTGTGTAGTCGGTGTTTCTTGTTTTAGCCTGTTCTAAAAAAGATATCTGAGATGACGAATACCCGTCTCTATCAAATTGTCTGAATACTTTAGGTTTATAATTTTGTCGCTCTTTCATTAAATGTAGTAACGCTGTTTCAACTTCGTTATTCGCACACCCTTTTGATGATATTATTTTAAAATTTGATCTGTCTAAGCCGGATTTGTCGTGTAGAAGATTTTCCCATAACTGTATGGCCTTAGCATCTTCACAAACAAAAACTTTATTTGGAAACAGCTTTTTTAATTCGGCTTCAACTTCAGTTACTTTATTCTTTAGATTGTTGTTTTCTTGTTGTTGAGCGGCAATAAGATGTTTAAGTTCATCAAGTTGAGTGTTTGAAATTTCTCTAATACCGATAATTTCATCCATTGAGTCGCCAATCATTTTTGAAATTTTTTGGGCGTTTATACCCCAAATGTCTCTTTCTAAGGATTTCTTGTTCTCCGCACTAGCGTGAGTTAACTCTTTAAAAAGGCCTTCATAATACTCATTAATAGGTATTATTTTTGAGTTATGTCTATTAGATTTTGTTCCTTTTTCTTTTTCATAGTTTACTCTAAACACTTTGGTAAATTCATTAGAATCAGAAAAAGCAAATGCTGGTGAGTGAGTTGTGATAAAAATTTGAGCCACCTTGGTAAAGGTCTTTTGAAATATCTCTGATAGTTCAAACTGTCTTTTAAATTCAAAAGCTATTTCTGGTTCTTCATAACCCCATATGTAAAAATGCTTTTTGTCATTTTTAGAAATAAACCAAAGTAAAAAGGAAAAAAATTGCATTTGAATACCATCGCCACGGTTTCGTAAGCTTACTTTTTGTGTCTCAAGGTTATTCTTGCCACGTTTTTTTATTTTTATTTTTTCGCTTGTCTCAAATGTTAATGATTCTAGTAGAGTACTGAAATTTACATTAGTTTCAACTTCAATGTTCATCAATTCTTTTACATAGTCAGTTAACTCTTTGAGTTGACTGTCAATGCCAGATTCCATTTTTTCAAAAGCTTCTTTTAAATCTTGAGACCTAAATCTTTTGTCAGTTGAATTAGCTATTTCCTGAATTAATCTTTGAACAGATTCTCTAAATTTAGTGTCACGTATTGCAGGAATATATACATAGCGTATTTTTTCACTAATTACAGCATTTGCTTTATTGTATGCTGTACTATTTTGATTTAGTTCATTGCTATTATTGTCGTAGAATTTTGTTTCTTGTCCACCGTCAACTCTGTATATTTTTTTTGCATAAAAACCGTTATTTACTCCATTTGGGTCTCCATAATTACCTTTAGCTATTTTTATTTCTATTTCGATATTTCGTTCCCCACGAATATTATTATCCCTAAACCATTTATTGAAGTCATTATTAGGATTATATCTAATATTTAATTCTGTATGACCTGTAAAAAACAAGTTAAGTGCTTTTAAAAAATTTGATTTGCCACTGTCATTGCTACCTGAAAAAACATTTAAGTCGAATGATTCAAAGGATTCACTCAGACCAATTGACCTAAATTTTGAAATCTTTATTTGCTCAATGTATTTCATTTGAAATGGGTTTATTTACACTTACCGGTAACGGTTTCGGGCTTTGCGTTCAGGCGGGTTTCGGAGCACAAAACTGTCAACCAGCACTGAACTTGAATAGAAGCACCAAGTTCTAAGTTTGCACGTCACCCCGCCTGACGCAAAACCCGTGTTAGGCACAGTTAAAATGGTAATTCTGATATTTTAAATCTTATTTCGCTCTTCAGTTTTTCGATTATCAAACTTTCATCTTTTGCATTTTTAATAAAAGGCAAAACTTTTTCATGGAGCACATGATTTAATTGTCTAAAACTAAATTTTTTAACTAAAAGTTCAGGATGAATTGCTGCCAGTTTTGCTTGTACTTCAGTAGCTATTTTCTTATTTGTCTCAGCATTGAATTTTTGTATTTCATTCCAATTCGCTTTACGACCTATGTTTGGGAGTTCAATCTTAAGAGTGTCGAAGTAAATGATTTTAGCCAAATTATCTAAATCCATTTTATTGAGTTCTTCTTCACTAAATTCCTTTTCAAACTCAATAGATGACCTAAACTGATCTACAAAGAAATCAATCATTATTAGTAATTGATTTTCAATAACTCTTTCATATTCCTTTTTGTCTTTTCCTAAAATCTCTTTTCCGACTGAAGTCAACATTTCATTCATACGTAAGGTTACATTATTTAATTCAGCAACAGTGTCTAATATCTTGTTGTCATCAGATTTCTTTTTTAAAGATTCGAGATATAGATAAAACATACCAGATAATTGTGACTTAATATAGCTTTCTATTTCTTCAACCTTTTCGAATGTTTTTATCGGTTTGCTCTTTATAATGTCAATAAATCTAAAAACATTTATATGGTCAACATGTGCAAATTTAAATCCCTTCTTTTCTTTGTTTTTAGTAGAATATAACTCGTCAAAATATTCTTGATTCTCCTTATATGTTTGAAATTCACTATAAACA
>SBGQ01000002.1 GCA_006226965.1 bacterium
AAAAGTCATATCCATAAATCTTAGCAATTCTAACCGCATAACAATCCGAAAAACAACCTCTATTATTTTCTATTAATCCAGAAGAGCAGCCAATAGAGGGGTCTAATGAATAAACCCCTCTTGAATTTTTTGTTAATGATATGATGTTTGAATATGATCTCAAAGTCTACCTATATTTGGATATAATTCCTTTATTTTTTTAGGGTCTCCCTTATAAAAGAAATAAATTTTTTGTTCGCACTTTGGAAATTTTCTATGATGAAGCGTCTTCTTTGCTTGTGCCCTCCTAGTGAATTCTGATTCTAAGTAAACAATCCTGTTATAAATCAATAAACCCTGCTCTTTAAAAAACAACTCATGTTCAGCCTCACAACCATAATACCCACCGTTTTTATCCCTACTATCACCAGTCATAACAACAAAAAAAGTATTGTCATTCATTGCTTCAATCGCATTCTTATATCCTTCAAATAAAGTATCCCTAAACTTTTCATAAGAATCAAGCATATTAATTTCACCTTGTGGCGGCAACCCATCATAATCAATATATTTTTCAACCCTGTAATATGGGGGGCAACTAAAAACTAAATCATACTTATCTTTAGGTTTGTACTTAGAACTATCTGCCTGAATCCATCTTGTTCTATAAAAATCGCTACAAATCTTATTATTGGCATCACATTGATTTTGCCGAATTTCAGTAGCTAAATATTCATATCCACACCCACCAGTAACAAATCCCATTTGAACACCTCCTCCAAAAGGATTATAAACTTTAAATCCATTTTTAGGCATCGCAAGTCTAAGTATAATTTCGCACGCGGCAGGGTCTAATACAGAGGCATTACCATTAAGTGTTTTTTTATTGTCAGTTATGATTGAATCATTTTCAACTTTTTGTTTTGAAAGTACCACATTAGCAAACCCGCTACTACCCTGCCAACAACCTTCCCTACTTGCAAACTTAGGGTTTAAAACACCATGTCTCTCTCCTGCTTCTTCAATCTTTTTATTCCATTCTTTTTTTATTTTTAGCCATTCGCCTTTAGTACTATTCCATAGGTTTGTCATGGCTGTATGGCTAAGTAATTTCAGTCTTATATCTTCTAACTTACCATAAACCATATATTCAAAATCTGATTTAGTCAGATAGGTTTTAAACCCTAAAGCATGAAAAACAGATGGCTTTTCTAGATCATGCTTTCTTGACACGGTCATTACCATTGGGTATCCAAAAGTGTTTTGTTCAATGATTTTTTCAATCATCATTGAATAAATCTCTTTATCCTTTTTTTCTGGATACATTGCTGATTGAAGTAGGCAAAATTCTTTAGCATCGTGGTTTACCTCATATGTAAAAAACCCACTAAATTCATCATTTAGGCTTAGTATAATAGCTGAATTTACCTGCATGTTTTTCCTTGCAGCCCTATAAGCTATTTTATCTAATAAAGCCAACTCAGCTACTTTTGATTCATAGCCAGAGCCAATAACACTATCTACTTTTATTAATTCAATTTTTTGATGAAAAATGTTTGTTTGTTTTGCATTCATAATTATGTTTTTCTATGTTTTTTTCTGCTTTATAAAGGCGGAGGGCTTTCACGAATCACCCTCCTGTATACGAACCTTAATGTTTAATCAAAACCACTCGGTTAAACATTTATTATCTTGCCACTCGGCAAGTATTATTGATACGTGTGTGAATGATTTTAGTTTAAAAAATTGGTTGCTATTTTTCAGTATTTAACTGCTCAGTTCTTGTTTTTTCTGCTATCATGGCATCTGCAATTTTATATGAGTACTTCGAAAGCAATTCGTTTTCATCATTATTTGTCAGTCCTAATTCAGATAGTTTTTTAGTTTCTAACTGGTTACTTAAAATGCCTTGTATTGCTTGTGCTGCAAAATAATCTCTTAGACTCATTTCGCTAATTGATAAATTACTCATTTCCTTCTTATTGGTTGCCAAAATCCTGTTCCATCATCACTCCAAAGCCAATCATGGGGGTTAGGAGTTCTATACCAATCATGGTCTTTGTATTTAACCATATTTTCGACTGTGTGATATTCGTATAAGTTCATTTCTTCAATTCTTTTTCAACTGACTGTACAATTAACCTAGCCTCTTCTAAGTTTATGAGACTTATAACGTAAAGCTTTTCTAGAGCTAATTCCTTTGAGCTTGACGAACTTTGTAAGGCATAAGCTATATCAGAGCTACCTTCTTTAATTCGCCCGCTGATACGAGCTTTAAATAGCCCGTTTGATTCTGTCTGATCTAACTTCATTAACATTCAATTTCAATTCCTGAATCTGTCAAAACATTACCGCAATCTAGGCAAGTTAAACCATCAATCTTTGATAGATCGTAATCAATACCGCAGTCATCGCATCCGTAGTAATGAGGCTTTTCAATTACTGTTTCCTGATCTTCATCCCAAAAGCCTGAGAAGTATCTGTCGCAAGGGTGTTTTCCAAATTCCATATTATGTTATACGGCAAAAACTCATGAGAGTTGCACTGATTTACACGAGTGGTAAAATAAAGTGATGACTATACATATTGGATGTTATGTGTATAGATTTTGAGGTTTTCTATACATGACACTTACATTTGCCAACATTCAGCCAGCAATTACAATCATTGAAGTAGTCTAGTTCTGTTTGCATTAATATTCGGTTACGTTGATGTTTATGAACTCTTCACCTTTCTTAACTATCTCTTTATGTTGGATTAACTCATAGATTTGGGAGTCGTTAAAGCCGTATTTCTTTTGAAGCACATCTAACAGCATCTTACAAGGATTATCAATATCAGAGGCTTTTGAGCTGAACCCGTATTCAATTTGAACCTTTAGCTTTTTATCTTTTGGAATAGTTCGTTTTGGCAAAAGGAAAAGCATTGACTTTTCAAACTTCCTATAAGCATCTGTTTTATACCTACGCCCCTGCCAAGCATCGTTAACGCTTAAAGGCTTGATATCTAAATGGATGTACGCCATTAGAATAGTTTCATTTGATCTCGTTCTCTAATTGCTTTGCACCCTTCTTTGAGTGCTTCTATTTGAGCCTTGCGCTTGTCAGTCGGCTGCTCGCTTTGCTTCTTTACAAGAGCATACATCATTTCATTAATTTCTCTGTGGGCTTCTTCGTTGGTCATATACAAATCTAGTTAACTATCGCTAAAAGCAATTTAAAAAGCGTTTAGCTAAATGTTAATTAGCATACGCAAAGCCAATATATAAGGTTACAAAAAAAGCCCAAACTAATGGGCTTAGATAATTACTTACTTTTTCATGGTTTTAAAAATTTAGGATTAAAACTATTTTATCTAGATAGTTATTACTTAGACTTAAATATACGAAGTGCATAGATTAAAGTTGTCTATTCAATAAAAATAAGCCCCGAATTTCTCAGGGCTTATCTAAACAACAAAACACATGTATGAAAAAAACACTATAAAGAATCAATCAAACTTTCAAGCTGCTCAAAGGTTAGCTTTCCAGTTGCAAACAAATAAACCAAAACTAGAAGAATAACCCGACCTCCAATAGCCTTTACTAGTGAAGATTTATCAAACTCACCAGCAGGACTATTAGGCAACTCTTGAGCTTTCTTTTGAAATGCACCTCCTAAAACTACTTTGTCTAGGAATGGTAATATTTTAGGTAGTAGCTTTTTCATATTTCAAAGTTAGTCATTTTTAGTAATAGTCAAACATCGAAACAGGTTTATCAGGGTCATTGTCAACGTGGATAAAGTTTTTACCGATTCCAATTCTAACAAATCCAGCATCTAAAAGACATCTAACAATATCAAGCCTCATATAACTATTAGGACAATCAATATCTGCCGCTAATCCTTTTAAATGGCTACTTGTTGGACTTCCTCCTATTTTCTTATTATGCTTTTCAGTTCTGTAACCGCTTGTGATTTTCCATCTAAAATGAGACATATTTCTTGCGTTTTGCAAACACCAAATAAAATGTTCATTCATCTTTTCACCGCTGCCTTTTTCATCAGGGCTTTCAAATTCACTCGCTTTGAAGTTCGGGTATTTATTCCAGTCTATCATAATCTTTTATTAGTGTCTGATTGTGGTCTTATTAATGTTGCTTTCATTACTAATGTGTCATTTGTGATACTTTTAAGTTTTGTAAATTGTTGATTTTTAGATAATTAATTAAAAAGGGCTTATAGCAAACGTTAGCCACAATAGCTAATACCGTCTATTATCATAATATCCTTTTGTGTAACCATCAGAATAAGCCTCCCCACACGCTTCTTTCATTGGTTCGTTTTGTATATCCATAAAACACTCTAAACAATATTTACTGTATATGTCTTTTTTATGGTTTAATATATGTGCTTCAAATCTACCTATACCTATTATTGTTGCTGCTGGTCTTTCTACAAAGCAATCCTCACCGCACTCACATTTTGGAATGCTACTGTGGCTAACACTAAATATAGGCAAATTGCTGAGCCATTTTCTAAGTTTTGCAAGTATCATAACTATATCTGTTTTATTAAGTTTCTACTAAATTTCAAGGGCAATCAGCCCATATTATTTACGTTAAGTACAATAAAAATTATTCCTTCTTGTTTGGTATTTTCCAGTAAATCAACATTAGCCACATAACTATTAACCATAAAGGTATTGCAATTGTATCCATAATTTTAAAAGTACCTAACAATGTATATAACAAATAGTCGTTAGGCTTGTTTTTAAACTATTTGCTGTTATTAAATTTTATATCTTTCTTCATCGTTTGTGCTCGGCTACTTGCCATATACTAAACGTTAACTGCAAGCGAGTGGCCTCCAAGCTATACATTCAGCAAATGGCATTTCATCATCGTAAAATTCGCAAACGTTACCGTCATCAAATAGCATTTCAAAGTTTTCATCTTTAGGTATTTCAATAAGGTTTACCTCGTTCTGCTCACCTTTGATAAATCGCCAGCAGTTAACATTTTGTATAGTGCATGGCTGTTCGGATTTGTGATTTTGGTCTTTCATATCTTATTTTTTAAGTGTTTGAATCTTTGTGGCTTTTATCTGGCAGCCACGACACCATACAAGGTAGCGTTAGGCGTAATTCAGTCATATTTTATTTTCAAA
>SBGQ01000120.1 GCA_006226965.1 bacterium
TTATTTATTTTTCAAATTATCAGTATACTCTTGTGAAAATATTTTTCCTTGAATTTGCATTATGATTACGAGTTTGCATCCAATTTCCACAACGCTTATTAAAAACAAAGCTGTTGCCGTAATTCGATTAGATAGCGATAAAACGGCTTACGATGTTTGCAAAGCTGTTTACGATGGCGGCATAAAATCCATTGAAATCACATTAACCACTCCAAATGCTTTGGCTATTATTGATGAGTGTAGAAATAAACTTCCCGATGACGCCATAATCGGAGCGGGTTCTGTTTTAAACAAGGAAATGGCTATCAATTCGATTCATGCAGGCGCTCAATTTATCGTGAGTCCAGTTTTTGATGCCAAAGCAGTTGAAGCAAGTATTTCTATGGATACTCCATTTTATTCAGGTGCATTTACGCCGACTGAGGCATATACCGCTTGGCAAGCCGGCTGTGATATTATTAAAATTTTCCCTGCTGATGTTGTTGGGATGGCGTTTTTCAAAGCGGTTAAAGCTCCGATCCCAAACATCTTGTTAATGCCAACCGGAGGTGTTTCACTTACAAATGCCGGCGAATGGATAAAATCAGGAGCGTGTGCTGTTGGTGTAGGCTCGGCCTTGGTTTCAAAAAAGATGGTTGAAGAAAAAGACTGGAATCAGGTTAAAGCAAATGCTAAAATTTTGTTGAATTCGATTTTTGGTTGATGTTGACTATGCTCAAATTACTATCAAACATCGGAATTGGGATAACGATGCCAGCCTTCGTCAACATGACAATTCAATAACGCTTACACATAAGTTTGAAATTCATAATCGGTTTAAACATCACAAGAAAAAGAAATTTTAAACACTAAAGACAATCACTATGAAAGTTGTAACACTTGGCGAAATTATGCTTCGCCTTTCATCACCCGGTTTCACACGTTTTGTTCAAGCTCAATCTTTTGATGTTACTTACGGTGGCGGTGAAGCCAATGTGGCCGTGGCGCTTTCAAATTATGGTTTTGATTCCTATTTCGTGAGCCGAATTCCCAAACACGAAATAGGTCAATCTGCGGTAAATCATTTACGCCGTTTTGGGGTGAAAGACGATTTCATTGTGCGTGGCGGAGAACGTTTGGGTATTTATTTTCTTGAAACCGGAGCTAGTCAACGAGCTAGTAAAGTGATTTACGACCGTTCTGATGCTGCCGTCACTTCTTTGAAGCATACCGATTTAGATTGGGATGAAGTGTTTAAAGATGCTACTTGGTTTCATTGGACAGGAATTACTGCTGCTTTAGGAAAAACGATGCAGGAAACCTTAGTAGCTGCTTGTAAAGCTGCCAAACGTGCCGGCGTTACTATTTCTGCCGATTTGAATTACCGTAAAAAATTATGGACTCCGGCTGAAGCTCAGGCTGTAATGGTGCCATTAATGGAATATGTTGATGTTTGCATTGCCAATGAAGAAGATGCGGAAAAATCTCTTGGTTTCATGGCCGGCAGCACGAATATCGAACATGCACATCTCGATGAAGAAGCTTATGCTTATCTCACTAAAGAATTGAAAGCAAAATTTGGATTTAAAGCGGTTGCCATTACGCTAAGAGAAAGTTTTTCGGCAAGTATGAACGGATGGAGTGCGATTTTGTGTGATGAAAACGATTGCCAGATTCCTTATCGCTCAAAACGTTACGAAATTCAGGTTGTAGATCGCGTCGGAGGCGGCGATTCTTTTGCCAGCGGTTTGATTTACGGACTCACACACAAAGATTCGAGCAAAGAAGCACTTGAATTTGCTGTAGCTGCATCTTGTTTAAAACACACAATTCCTGGTGATTTTAACTTGGTTTCTGTAGCCGAAGTGGATGCTTTAGCTGGCGGAAGCGGAAGCGGACGTGTAGAGAGATAAAGATATTCACCAAAAAAGCCCTGATTAACAGGGCTTTTTTTGCTTATTTCAAATTCCACTCGTTATAAAAATCTCTGAGCACATAAAACGCTGCTTTTTTCTGCCCGCGTTCAGATATCAGACCCTTTCGGTTAAACCAATCCTGAATACCATACAATGGGCGTCGAGGTGATTTAAAGTCCTTCAAAATCCAAGGGCTCATTCCTCTCAAAGATGGTATTTTTTGCAGATTCGCAATTTGATTTTCATACACATTCACTTGATAATCTTCTGTCCAGCGTTGGTCTTTTTCACCACGGTGACCTTGCAGTGCACCGGCACCAAACTCACTGATTACCAATGGTTTATTAAATGTATTATTGAAACTAATCGTGTGCATATTTTCAGGATTTCCGCCATACCAGCCATAATATTCATTCAAGCCAATCACGTCGAGAATATAACCGAGGGTATCATCAATAATGTTCACTTTTCCGTCGTGGCTCAATTCGGTTGCTGCGGATACCAAACGAGTTTTATCATGAGCTTTCACCTCTGCAATAAGCGCTTTCAAGAAATCGAGGCGAGCTTCTCCTCGCGGGGTTTCGTTTGCGACAGACCAAATAATTACGGATGCACGATTTTTATCTCGCTCAATCATTTCAGCTAATTGATTTTTCGCATTATTTAGTGTGATTTCTGATTCCCAGTTTATTGTCCAATACACCGGAATTTCAGACCAAACCAATAAACCCATTTCATCAGCAATGCGAACCATGTGCTCATTATGCGGGTAATGCGCTAAGCGGACATAATTACACCCCAAGTCTTTTGCCCATTCCAACAAAACACGTGCATCATCTTCAGTGTATGCACGTCCGTCACGCAATGGAGCTTCTTCGTGAATAGAAATGCCTTTCAACAAAATAGATTTTCCATTCAGCAGAATATCCTGATCCTTGGTCTCGATTGTTCTGAAACCGACTTTATCCGTAAACACATCATTACCGGCAGTCACTTTTACTTCATATAAATTCGGTTCAAAAATGTCCCAACGCTTTGCTTTTTTGGGGTATTTAAACTCTGCCATTGCTTTGTTTCCCGTTACTTTTGCAGCGGTTTTTAGCTTGAACTCAGGAAAAGATATTTCAACGTTTTCCGGCGTTTTATCACCATTTAGAGCCACTTCAACAGCAATATTTTTCCCGTCTTTTGATAACTCCACGCGAACATCACTAATATAGGTTTGCGGACGAACTACAAGATTTACATCGCGAGTAATTCCGCCATAATTCCACCAGTCAGTATTAACGGTTGGCACATAATCAGGATGGCGATCATTATTTACGTAAACCACTAAGGTATTTTTACCGGACTGAATAACATCGCTTACATCAAACTCAAAAGGAGTAAAACCGCCTTCGTGTTCGCCCAATTTTTTACCGTTTAAATACACTCGAGCAATGTAATTTACCGCATCAAACTGTATGAAATAACGATTCGATTCTGATTTTTGAACAGTGAAATCCTTTTTATACCAAACGGTTCCTTCATAAAAGAATAAGTCTTCGCGTTGTGAATTCCAGTCGCCCGGAACTTGTAAAGTATGGCTGTTATTAAACTCATACTCAATTAAATCTCGTGGTGAACTTGGTTTTTTGTCCTGAAAAAAGCCGTCTGTTCTTGGCGTTAAACGGTAACTGAAATACCCGTTATCAAAAGGGTCAACAATTACTTGCCATTGACCGTTAAGGGTAGTTTTTTGACCGGATTGTGCCCATGCAAACTGAGCAAACATCAGAGATAATAAAACCCATTTAGTTGAGCGTTTTATCAGAGATATGAATGTCATTATAGTACTCCATTAATTGTTTAAATGCCGCTGTATCTACTTTAATGGCAGCTTTGGGGATGAGTTTAGACAAAAGTTTTACTTCATTGTAGCCACGCTCAACCGTTTTGCGAACGTTATCTTTTTGCTCTTCGAACGTTTTATATTCTTTATAACCTTCAAAGAATTCAAATACATAGAATTCTTTATTCCCAGTACTAAGGATAGATTTTATTGGCGCATTTAACTTTGATATATTGAACTCAACATTATTCCTTAAATCTAATTTTTTATTTGTGTGCAGTTCATAACCAACAAATGATTCAGGGTTTTTATGTTCTTCTTTTATTTGATTAAGCACTTTCTCAGCATCCCAAAATGAACTAACTGGTATTGTCCAATATGAAGCATATGCCGCCTTAAACTCCTGAAAACCTAATCTTTCGTAATATTTCATTAACGAATCATCTGTTATTTCAGGAATCTTCATAGATCTTAGTGAATCTTGCATTCTTCCGGCTAGATATAAGAATGTATTAAAATCTCTTTCAAACTGAACTTTTGTGGATCTAAGCATATTTTGGCGTCTAGCTTCGTCTGATGCTACTTGGTACCATAACGCTCTTCCCACAGAAGCAACAGTTCTATTTTTTGCTTCAGTTAAAGACAACTCTGGTAACCATCTTACATAATCACTGGCAGTGAATACCTTCTTTTCTCCATTTAATTCATACTCGATTAATGGATCTTGCGGATTTATATCTTGTTGAACCTCTAACGCAGTTTCAATATCAATCTGTGCAACCGGAACAATTTTTCCGATATTCTTGTAACCCGGTATTTGTATAAGTCTGTTATAAACTTTTCGAATATTCAATTCATTTGTTATAGGCTTTGTTTGTTGCATAAACTCACGTATAAATGAGTCTGCTTCCAAATTATATATCCGATTCTTTACTTTATAAGCTACTTTTTTTTCATTTTGTTTATACTGTTGTTCTGTGAGCATTGGGCTGTACTCAGCATTTTCAACTCTGATTATATAAAAACCCGTTCGTGTTCTAAATGGTTCTGAGTATTGATTATATGGTAAGGACCACGCCACTTCTGCAAATTTATCATCTATATCGAAATAGGAAACCTTACCTATAAATCCTGCTAATGTATCCTCAGTTGAAGTATTATATAATTCTTGAGCAAGCCGGATAAAGTCTTCTCCGTTTTGTAATCGTGAATAATACACTTGTGCATCATTTTCTTTAATAAAGTAAAGTTGACGTACGTAAAGAGTTTTCTGTGAACGGAAATATGCTGTTCTATTTTGAGCTTCGTTTGGCTCTTCAATGTGTTTAAATACATTTTGTTCAAGCCATTTCCAGCTTAATGCCCGATCTTCTTTTAATTTAGAATATGCTTGAGTTATTGAGTCATTCAAGCCAATTTCTTTAGCATGTTGCTCCAATAACGCAAAATCGATTAAATCATTTAACTGATTAAATCTTTGATTTGAATCATCATTAAAACCATATCGCGAAAGAGATTGGATATAGTATTCCTCAAAAAACTCTGAACTTATCTTGTAATCATTTACCGTTGCAATCGTTTTTCCCAGATCTAAATCAGACTCAAATGATGTTGAACAAGATATTAATAGTAAAAAAAATCCCGGCAGGAGAGCCTTACCGGGATTGTATATAGTTGCTTTTTTCATGTTAAAAAAATACTCTGAAATCTATCATTCGTGTATAGTCTAAATTATTAAATGATACAAATGCGGCATCAATCCCCACTCGAAAACCATTTGTAAATTTAGTTTCTAAACCTGCACCAAAGGTCCAGTGTGCATCAACGTCATCAGAATAAAAATCTTTATCCAAACCCAAGTCTCTGTACCCTCCTCTTATTGAAAAATGAGTTGAGTTTGTCATAAAACGGATTTCAGAGCCAAAATCCGCATTTAGATATTGATCATTTGTCTGGTCTGATTCAGCTAAAATGTCCCACTGCATGTATTTATCTTTAATTACAGGCACAGCTATTCCAAATTTAAATTGTATCGGCAATGGCCACTCACCCATTACTACGTCAACAGGTACCTGTTCAGAGTTATTACTGTTATCAGAATATAAGTCTACAAAGTGTCTACCATTGATTCCCTGCATTTGCATACTTCCACCAAAGTTGGATAATCTCGCTCCAAGTTTGATTCCGTTCCAGTAATCGGACACTAAAGTAAAACCAATATCGAGAGCAACAGTACTTGCAACCATATCAGCAATACGTTGGCGAATATATTTAGCCGTACCACCAATATAGAATTGATTGGTTAATGGTTGAGCATATGAAAGACCAACAACCATGTCTGAAGGATTGAACTTTTCTCCCGTTCCTTCTTGTTGTTCAACTGTTGTAACATCCATACTGCCATAGTCCATCATTGCAAAACTTAGCCCCATAACTCCATTTCTGTTTACAGGAACGGTTAGTGCAAACGCATTGTATGAGATTCCGGCAAACCAATCATAGTTTGAGAACAATACTGAACCTTTTTCTGTAAATCTGGAATTTGGTATTGCTATACCCGAAGGGTTCCAGAAAAGTGCATCAGCGCCAGTTGCCTGAGCTGTGAATGCATCACCTAAAGCTAAGGCTCTTGCTCCTGTACCCATTGTTAAGAATGGTGCTGCTGTTGTACTTACTTTGCTTTGTGCAGAAACATAATCAAACAAAGACAATACAAGTGCGCTTATAAGTAAAGTTGATTTTAAGATTGTTTTCATATTCATCATTCCTTACTTAATCAATGCAAATTTGCCGATTTTTTCGCCGATTCCTGGTGCTTTCACATGGAAAACATAAACACCGTACGCCACATCCTGGTTATCTTTATTTAAAAGATCCCAGTATTCTGTACCGTCGCTTTCCGGTGCATTTCTTACTATGCGTTTTACCAGTTCACCCCTAACGTTGTAAATAGAGATAATACACTCTGCCGGTAAATGATTAAACATAATTCTTCGTTCAGCTCTGGCTAAGCCTGATTGAGTTGCTGTTTTTACTTCAAGCACGTTTGTACCTACATATGGATTAGGAACTACCTTAATTTTATCCAATTCAGACTTTGCCAACTCTTCATCAAAGGATGGACTGCCAATTGTAAATTGGAAAAAATCACCTGTTCTAAATGGTCTGCTGTTGCTAACACGTATTACATCGCCTGCTTTAGGTTCGATTACAGTACTACCGACTACATTAAAGCGAATACGTTGTCGTGGATATCTAGCGCTACCAATTTGCTCTGTTATGAATAACTCATCCGTGTCGTAGTTAAACTTACCATCATTATTTGAGTCAATAACTAAGATTTGGACGGGAGTCGGATTCCCATCTACTAACTTGTCTATGTTATAAGCCATCATTTTCAAGGAATCGCGTAAATAAACACTTGTTTGAAATCGAGGCGGGTAGTATACATTTTGATCAAAGAAACGCAACTCAAAATTATCAGATGTATATCTCCAACCTTGAGAGTTAACATTCGGATAGTCGATCCTTGTTATTAGATTGGTGCTATACCCATCAATTTCAGTAGCATTAGAATTTATTATTTCATTTTCACTTCCAATGTTACCTACCCAACCTGATTTCTCCGGATTAAACACTATTCCTTCGTCGTTGTATATAGTAGCAAAGAACCCTTCCGTATAAGGTGTAGAAATTGCCATATCTCCACTTGCGATTATGGCATCTGTATCAACACGCTTTAGTATATAACTATTTGTTTGGTAGTTATATGGTATCTCATTTATTACTGAGTCTACAAAACTAAGTTCGTAAATGGCATTATAATCAACTAGAGCAGGATCTACAATTGTAATTGCGATACTTCCTGTTCCATAACCACTTGTAACCTTATTTAAATCTTCATTTGCACTGCCCTCAACATAACCAGCTGCTTTAGCCTTTGGTGTTACAGCCTTCGCATTTCTTGACGAATTTAACACCTGATTAAATGCATTACTTTTAAAATTGAATACGTTTTCCTGAGGATCAATACTAAAGTTTACAAGTCCACCATCTAAGGTATCAAACACCCCGTGGTCATAAGCTGTAACAGCATAATAATAGGTAACTCCATTGTTCACGGTTGAATCAATATGGAAAAACTTAAGACCAGTATCATCACCAAGATTAAATACTGAACGATTTTCCAAAACGGGTACCGGACCTTTAATTCCGTTATCCAAATCATACTGAACCATCGGCTTATAGAATGTCGGAGTTCCATCGATATCAGTAATGGTACGAATATCACTTAATAGTGGGTCAGTTCCGCGATATAGTCTATACCCTTCAAAATCATTGCTTCTCGAAAACTTATCGAAACTTGCAATTGATAGATTATCCCAAGCAATTATTACTCGACCGTCTCCGGCAATTGCGGATATTGTCGGCATTATTGGTGCCTCTGCAAAACGATAGTTTGCATTGTAAATCCGTTGAACAATGATTCTGTTTCTATAAAAGTCTTCCCTTGTTGCTCCAAATAACCAAGCTAAAGAAAAGAAATCCGACGAATTTGGTTCCAGTTTAACCGGGCCGGAAACGAACATCATAAAAGGCTCTGTTCCAGCAATAAATGCGCTACGAGGAGTTCCAAGAGGAAAGAGAGCTTTGTTGAATACTCTATCCCATAACCATGCATCATTTTGTAAATTAGTGGGGTTTGCCGGCTGATAAATCATTCGAGGAGCTAAATCAAATCCGCGTAAACCAATCTGATCAGATTCATCAACATCTGTTCTATCAAAGTTAGGCTCACCAGCAGTAGGAATCCCATCACCTTCACCTTCGTCAGGCCCTGTATAGAAATATTCGAAAGAACCGATACCATCACGCCCTACGTCATCATTTTGAAACTCGCCTGGATCGTATTTTCCGTTACCGTTTTCATCTTCATAGGATAACCAGTTCATATTTTCATCTCCAGTCCACCAGTAACCTGCTTGATAAGCTAATCTATTTTCTAATGGGCCGGTCGATGTACCGTTTTCCCATGCATTAAACTTTTCTTCATCATAATTAGCTTCAACATAAGCCCGAATTGCAGCTTGACCAGTTATCAAAACACCAGGACCTGAATTCCTTCTTTCATCAGTTATTCCGTCTTCATCATCATCTAATAAATTTTCCGGTAGAGACGGGCTTTCTAAGAAAGCAAAACCGACATATCCAATTGGGTATTCGCGACCTGATGCATCAGTACCTTTTCCATTGGCATCCCAGCCAAAAGCCACATCAAAAACGGCATCAAATTCCGCTAGACCATCTGTTTCATCTCCAAGACCAAAGTCAATAATTTTCATAAAATAAAGGCCTTCATCCTCTTTGCCGCCGTGATCATACCCACCACGATTTACAATTTCATACAGCATGAAAGCGGCATCTTCTGCAAGAATATTTGCCCATTGTAAAATTCTTACCTTAACCAACAAGCCTAAGCCTAAAATAGTTGAATCCTGCGCATTCGGATAAAAAACCCCCAAATTTGGGCTGTTTGGCACTCCTTTATCCAGTGCATACTCTCCGTTTAAATGATCGTCCATTACATAGTACGATTCAAAATCAGCTTGGAAAACACCTTTACCAAAATAACCGTTCCATTGCCCAGCCCAACCCGGATCGTCTATATTATCTTGCTTATCAGGCCAAAAATCCGGCCACGTTGTTTGATCTGTACTTGTAGCAGGATTGGGTTCTCTTTGTAATGTTGTAGGATTTAGTCGATTCTGCTTATGAAAGCCAGGTAATGGTAACCAACCCCAAATTGGTCCTTTAGGGTTCAAAACGCCACCAGCATCAGCTCTATAGTTATGCTCTGCATTCGCAATAAGCGTATCTGTAGTAACATTAGGGAAGTAATCCGGGTAATCTAATCTGTTAGCCCACACCCTACCTAAGACATAAAAACCTATTCCGTCGATATGTCTGTTACCGGTACCACGTGGCCAAACGCCATACGGGGTATCTCCATAACGCGAATACTCACCATGATTTCGGTAATTACTTTCAAGGAGATTACCATCCATCACTCCACGAGCAATTTGCGCTTCGTTTCCCCTGTATGACAAATCAACAGGGTCAATAATTGCGCTTTGAGCAAATGCATTTCCACTAATTAACAGCATTATACCCAACGTAATCGTAAAATTTTTCATCTTGAACTCTTTCACTATCATAAAAATCTTAGAGTTTTATATTTAATCCGATGCTAACCATCCTTGGAGCTCCAAAAAAATCTTGGCGATAAAACCAATCATCTAATGTGGTAACTCCTAATATTCTAGTTTGGCCAGCGTCAATTTGCTGTTGTAAGCGCTCTTTCGTAGGAGTCTCAGTAGCAGTACCAGAATCACCATAAATTCCATTATCTCTACGGAAATCAAATAAATTGTCTACTTGTAAAAACAGTTCAACATCTTGTTTTATGATTTCAGGCTTATAGAATACCCTCATATCTGTTGTAATCTGAAATGGTCGGTCATCATTATTAGGTATAAATGAAGTAACAAAATTTCTTGTTGTTGTATATGGACGGCCGCTCAACAAACGATTTACAACTGATACAGTAAGCCCTTTTCTAAATTCATAGGTAATCTGATTGTTCAATACGTGGCGTCTATCCCAATCCAATCTTGCAAGTACCAATGTTTCATTTAACCCAGCTAAATAACGTTGTAACTGTTCTCCTGATACTGCATATGAACCATCAACATACTGTAGGGTATAATCGATATTCCAACTCAGCCCTTTAAATGGTCTTTGGAAAATTGACAGCGTAAACCCTCTTACTGTTCCATAGTCTCTGTTTACTAAATATGCTGCCTGACTTGCACCAACCACATTTCGTTCATACTGAGTTGCTAATAAGTTTCTAACGTCTTTCGTATATAGCGTAAGTTCCATTCCTAACTTATCAGTTAAACCTTGTTGCAAACCAATCTCAAACGTAGAAGTCTTTTGTGGAAGAATATCCGGATTACCGTATCCCGTTGATTCACTACTAGTGTTAACATCATATTCAGGATTCCTGTATATATCAGAATAATTGGGAACCTGAAAAAACATACCATATGAAAAGCGAATTACACCCGATGCTGAAATTGGGAATGCAACAGCTAGACGCGGAGAAATCTGATATTTAGCTGTTGCAGCTTGGCGGTTGCTAATCGAATCGCCCGGCATTAATGGGTTTTCAACACGATCAAAACTGGCTTGTGACCAATAAATCGGTACATCGTAACGAGCGTCAAAATAATCCAAACGAACGCCGGCATTAATAATCAAATTTTGGAATTCAGTTTTATTTTGCAAATAGTAGGCAAACTGGATTGGTGTTGCATTAAGCTTCGTATTTCGCCATTCCTGCTGTGTTTTTATCGCATTATAATTGGTAAAGGAACTTAAATCAATTCCAATATTGTTGTTTTTTATGTTCTGATATTGAAGCTGAAAACCTGTCTTTACCTGATTATACTTATTTATCTGACTCGTAACACTTCCGGCAAACGTTTGCAACTTGGCCGAGTTGTTCGCATAATTTAAATCATTTCCTCCCATATCGTAGGCATAACTACCTTGTTGAGTAGCATATGCTGATGGTTGCAATCTTGCATCAAATAAGGAATCATTTTGAGTAGGATCACCATACAATCTAGACGTGTAATCATCAACCTGATGGCTATAGGTGAAATTGGCAAATGTGTTTTTACCAAAGGTAAATCTGGCACTTACAATTTGAGTTAAATTACTTGCATAGTTCCAGTTTCGTCCATCCGGCACATATTTCATGTTATGGCTGTAGTATCTGTTTTTTGCATCCTGATAAAATAAATTATACTCCAGTTTCAAACTTTTAAATGGGAAATAGGTAAGTGACGTATTTAATGATGTTCGTTCTCCCTGATCCATCATCACATATTTATTATCCCCGGTTGACTCTATTAGCCAATTATCTACATTATTCGGATTATTTAGGATAGAACTTGTTAGTTGTACTTTGTCACCTGAAAAATCGCTAGGGTTGAAAACATTTCTTCCTACTAAATAGCCGCTATCGTTTATATACCTTGCGCTAACATTTACACCTAATTTTTCCTTAATTAGCGGCCCACCAATACTTAAGTTTGCTTCGTAACGATTAGGAATTGAAGCGGCTTCAGACAGGGTGGTTTTTTCTGTTGTAAAATCATTATATCCAAGAGCGTTACTTGCATCACTGGTTCTTTTCAACATATATAAGGGTCGATCGCTCAATATACCACGTGCAAAGCTAAGCGCACTTACCGACCATTTTGCGGGAGCACTTTTCGTTTCGATATTTACAACGCCTGAAGTTGCCTGCCCATATTCAGCATTAAAAACACCTGTAATAACTTCTAAGTTTGAAATCATGTTTTGTTCAACTTCAAAACCTGCTGTATTGGTGTATGGGTTGTTAATAGGCACTCCGTTTACCATATAGGTAACTTCGTTTAGCGCTCCACCACGAAAACTGCCATCGATTACACCTGCTTGTAAGTTTATTACTTGCGCGATGGATAAGGCCGGTAAATTTTCGAGTTGTTCCTGATCTATAAAAGCTGTCGTGGTTGTTCTGTCTTTCTGAACAATAGGTCTGTCAGCAGTAATCGTTATTTCTTCACCTTCGATTACTGTTTCACGCATAGTCGCATTAATTTCTGTAGTTCTGTCTTTTATTACACGAACTTCATTTACCGTAACATCAGCAAAACCGATGTATTTAAACTTAAGTGTATGAGTACCAGCGGGAACCGCTATAATTGAATAGTAACCGTCAAAATCTGTAATTGTACCTAATGTTGTTCCGTCGATAACAACTTGCACACCTGGCAATGGTTCACCATTATCACTTTTAACCATCCCCGAAATTTTGCCATTGCTTTGTGCAAATAGCGGCAAGTTAACACACAGTACAAACAAGAGAGTTATAAGTGATCTCATATTTCTTGCATTAAAAAACCCCGGACTACCTAAACGGTAATCCGGGTTTCACTATTAAAAGTTAGAAGGGTCTTGATGCGATTATTTAATCAACATCATTTTTTTAGATGCTACAAAAGAACCTGCTTCTAAGCGGTAGAAATACACACCTGAAGACAAATTACGAGCATCAAAAGAAACATTGTGCTGACCAGCATTGAGTAATTGGTTATTCATCAATGTTGCCACTTTTTGTCCTAAAACGTTGTAAACTGAGATAGTTACGTTATTTGCTTTAGGAATAGTGAATGCAATGTTTGTAGTTGGGTTGAATGGGTTTGGATAGTTTTGGTTCAAGTTGAAAGACAAAGCATCTTTTGGAGAGCCGTTTTCATTACTTGTTACCACAACATCTTTACCTAATACTGCAACTGAACCGATACCACTTACACTTGAGGTTTCTTCCAATGGACGGTAACCTTTTGTGTTGTACCATAACTCATGACCAGAACCCCACCATGGAGAACCAGCATCGCGGTCAACTAAGTTGAGTGCAAAAGGAATAGTCATAGTTGCATTATCAGCCGGAGCAACAAATTTTGTATCAGTTTGACCCTCATCTGCAATTAAATCTTCAGCATCAATAGCAGCAAGGATTTTCCAACCGATATAGTTATTGTTTGCATCATACATCATTTCAAACACTGTTGGGTATACAAAAGGATGGTTTGAGTTGTAATAATAAGTAGAATCACCTACACCATTATTCTCTGTACCTGCATGCTCTAACCATAAGCGAGATACTAAACCATCAGGAACACCACCGTTACGTTTGTCAGATGTACCAACATAAGGCATGTATGAGATAAAGTAATCAGGAGTTGCACCACGTTTTCTTAAGCCTGAGCCACCGGTTGCAGGATTTACAGAATAGGTTCCTAAGAATAACATGAGTTGCTCATCACCATATACGTTCCATGGTAAACTACCGTCTTTTTTAGCAGCATCGATATCATGAATCCATGTACCAGTTCCTGCAGCTGTGTTTTCAGGATCCCATGTTGCTATTTCAAACATATTATCATCTTTAATCTCTGCGTACAGATAGAATGTAGTATAACCTTCTGTTGTGTTATTGCGATAAGCCATCCATACTTTACCGGATGCATCATCAACACCATTCCATGGATCATTTCCTGCGTCATTTACTAGATTTGCATGATCTAAGTTGAAGAATACTTCACCACGGAATCCATCAGCTGCGGCTTTGTTTGCATCAAAGTTTGCAACAATTGCATCTTCTTCAGATGCTGTTAAGCCATAGATATATGGACGAGCTTTACCATTTACATTTATTGATGATTTGCTTGGTTGAGCATCAGCCGGGATATAACTGTATTGGTTTGAAGGATATAGCATGAAGCTATAATTCAGACCTAAGTTATTAGGATCGATACCAGCATATGGTAAACGGAAAGAATATGATGCCGCACCAGAATAAATACCTGCACGGTTTTGACCTGGGTCAGAGTATTTTCCAATGTTATCACCTGAAAAATATAATTCATAACCGGCAATATCGCTGTTTGAATCATGATTCCATGTTACAACTAAAGTATCATGTGAAGCATTATCAGAAACAGTTAATTGTGGCATAGGAGAGGTAGGAACTGAGTTTGCAGAAGCAAAATCAAAATCATTCCATTTTCCTAAGTAGATGTAATCAAACTCAGCAGTAGCAGATCCAGACGCAGCATGTGTCATACCTACGAAACGGATATTGTACCAAGTCATGTCTTTCCAAAGCGGATCAGATGGGCCAATGTTGTATGAACCTGACCATGCATCAACATAACGCCAACGAGCACGAAGAGGATCTAATGTACCATGAGCTACAGCTGTATCTTGTAATGCTTTGGTTTTCATTGGAAGCGGAATTGCTAATGAATACCATTTACCATTGTACATTGTATCCGGAATTGACCAGTTTACTTGGAATCCATAATCTTTTTCTGCTTGACTTGGATTACTGTCTGACATATCGGCAATCATAAGATTTAATACCGGATCATCAGGTAATACACGCATACGAACATAAAGTGTATCAACACGATCAATATTCACTTCCATGTTTCTACCTTCAGGATAAGTAAATCCACGTGCACCGTAATCAGCAGGTGTTAAACGTAATACTTTATTACCCGGCATATCAGCATATGCCAATACGTTTGTTACGCTTTCACGACCTGGGATAGCTAAGTTATAACCATCTTGGAAGAAAATTTCGCTACCAAAGGCTTGAGTCTCAGGGTCAACTGGATATGGATAATTAGGCTCAGCAGCTTTTTCCAAATCAACAACAGAACCGTCTGCAAATACAGCACTCATTCCGAAGTTGTCGTATTTGTTCGCATTGTTGTAAACACCACGTGTATATACAGCAAAAGACTGATCGCCAAGCCCGCTAAGCGGAGCAACATATGAAGCTAAACCAAAACCAGTAGCATAAACACTTACTTCTAAAACATCATTTGCAGCTGCGGCAGAGAAGTACTCAGTAAATTCACCAAATCCGAGACTATCTACTTCCAAACCTGCTTCTCTCATACCTACAGCAACCGCAGGCGCATCCGGAGAACCATGGAAAAGAACAAATTCAGCATTTCCAGAAGTTACAACTGCACTCTGAACACCCTCTAATCCATAAAAACCGAAAGGATGTGTATTATCTGATTCGGTATCATATGGATTACCAGCCACAAATACTACATAACGCTCGTCAGCCGTAATTGCCACTGTTTCCGTGTGTAATGGATTAGTATTATCTACTGCATCCTTATAAACAATATCAACTTTTACAGATTCGCCAGCAGCAACATCCAAAAAAGCAGTTGCTTCGTTATAAGCGAGTTTGTCAACAAATTTGACATCGTTAACATATATAGTGAGAGAATCCACCTCATAGTAAGGCGAATTGTGAACGAACTGCACGCTAGCATTTTGCGCAAAAGCAGTACCTGCCATTGCTACAAATGCAAAAACGAGCAAAAATTTCGTACCTATTTTCATAGTAATTACCCTTTAGGTTAAAGTTTAAGGCCAAAATTGCAATACCCACCAACCGCATTATGTGTATTGGAAGCCCTTTTCCTGAATCTATGCAGGAAAACCAACTTTTGCAATAATTGTGCAAAAAATTATCACAAAAAAATGCAAACTTTGTACAAAAGCGGGCTTATTTCAATAATAAGACTGATTTGACCTTATTTTTTTACAAGCTTTTAACTTGAAAACTACCCAAGCTAGCATTGTATAAAAAAAACGCTTTTTTAATACAATCGATGATATTATTCACTAAAAGTCGCTTTTTCCTGCGTTTTTGAAGAAACAAATTAATCTAATGCAAATTTTTTGCACCAAAAGTCTTTTTTGTGCAATTTTTTTTCCCTACTATTACAGCCAATATGAAAACAACGCTCAAACATATAGCTGACGATACAGGCATGTCTATTTCCACCATCTCACGTGTATTGAGAGGCAAAGGAAAAATAAGCCCTGATAGTCAAAAGGTAATTTTAGAAAGTGCCCAACGGCTAAACTATCCCTTTAAAAAGTCTAACACTCCAATAAATTTACGCCAAGATATTCACATTGCTTTAATAGCAAATGTACATGGCGGAGAGTATTATTCTGCTTTTTTTAAAGGGTTTAACGAAGCAGCAATTGGCACAAATATCAATTTCAGCCTGTTTAGTGTACGCGACAAAGAAGACAAAGTATTTGATTTAATTCTACAGTTGCGTCACAAACGATTCGACGGTGTAATTTTATTCCTTCCAAACTTAGAGTTCAAGGACTATAAAGAGATTAAAAAATTCGAAACCGAAGATTTCGTAATCCTTTCAAATGCGATTGTTCAAAGACCACTCTTGGACTCTATTGCATTTGATAATTACGCCGGCGGTTATCAAGTTGCCGAGCATTTCTACGAAAGAGGATATCGTAAGCTTGGCATTATCAAAGGCCCCAATAATAAATCCGATGCAAGATTTCGTGCAAACGGTTTTATTGATGCCATTGAAGCATATGACGGACTTGAATTAGTGTGGCATCACGATGGAGACTTTATGTTTGAAGCCGGGAGAAGCGCATTCGATAGCTTCAAATCAGCAAAAAACAAACCTGAAGCTATTTTTTCATCGAATGATGTAATGGCATTTGGTTTTATATCAAAAGCAAATCGAGGTGGCGTTTCAATTCCTAAGGATGTGGCAATTGTCGGCTTAGACGACCTCCCATCTTGTGAATTGTTCCATCCGCGCTTAAGTTCCATTCACACCGATTACAGACGTTTAGGTGAAGTTGTTGTACATCGAATACAAGACAGGCTTTCCAAAAAGAATACCATTAATGGCACTCTTACTAACTTAGTTCCTGTCTCCTTGGTTATCAGAGACAGTTCATAATTAAGCCCAACCCAACTTATTATTAATCCACGCATAAAAAAAGGTGAGCTTCCGCTCACCTTTTTTTATGCTAGTTGGGGTTTTCTTACTAACTAGATTTTTGAGATTTAAGGTTTACAAGTTCTTAGTCTTCTAGTTTTTCCCAGACTCTCACGTAGTCAATTACCATACTTTGCGGGAACACCGTGTTGTCAATTCCATGAACTCCACCCCAATTTCCGCCAATCGCAATATTCAAAATCAGGTGAAAACGCTTATCAAACGGCCATTCAGCTGAGTTCACGCCTGTATTATCAAAACTGAAATAGAGTGAATCATCTACAAAGAAGTCAATCTGCTGCTCATCCCAATCCACTTTATAAACGTGAAAATCAGACGTTGCCGTGGGCACACCGATTTGATTGCCCTTTTGAGTCCCTTGCATATGATTAAACGCACCGGTATGTACAGTTCCATGCACTACATTGGGTTCATATCCAACATGTTCCATAATGTCGATTTCACCACTGTTTGGCCACCCGCCATATTCATTGTCTGTTGGCAACATCCAAATTGCAGGCCATGTTCCTGTCCCAGTCGGTAATTTTGCTTTTACTTCAACAATACCATACAACCAATCTCCCTTTTGCTTAGTTGTTAATCTTGCCGATCTGTATTCTTGCTTATCCGTGCCTTGGTTTAATAAACTGGTAGTAATCGTAAGCATTCCGTCTTTTACACGTGTAACATCAAGGTCGTTCGCTACATAATTCTGTTTTTCATTGTTTCCCCAACCATGATCCCCTGTTAAAAAGTTCCATTGTTCGGAGTCCGGCAGACCATTGTAATCAAATTCATCACTCCAAACGAGTTTATATCCGTCTTTTGTAGGAGCTGTTATCTTTGTCGTGTCTGAGCTGCATTGCATTGATGAAAAAGCACCCGCAAGCAATAATCCCAAGCCTATTTTATTTAAAGTCATAACCAAATTGTATTAATGATGATTTATTTTGCACGTTTTATACCTACCCAGAAAATTTAGCGCAATTTTTTTTCGCCAAAACATGCATAACGTGAATAATTTCGAAAACTTTTTTGACTAAACCAATCAAAAAAGAGGCAAATATCTTGTTTTTTGTAATAATTTTTAAAACCATACCCTATACATTGTAAACGCTTTTTTATATCCATTTAATCTATTTGCATACCGTATATCAACTCCACTAAAACAATCCTTCTTTTTTTATTCGTCTAAAGTAGAGTGCAAATTATTTGCATTCATGCATTCATTTTTTTTCATAATCTCGATGTTTTTCGTTAAACTCCGACTTCAAAAAAAGACAAATTTTGCATTAAAACGCGGTTATGAAGAAGTTGGTAAAATCCTTTTTGTATGTATTGATACTTACAATGCCCACCATGGTACACGCTCAAAACGAAACTCCTATTTATAAGAATCCATCTTATTCTGTTGATGAACGAGTAAAAGATTTGATGTCACGCATGACTATAGAAGAAAAAATTGGTCAGATGACACAAATCAACATCACAATGATTAATAATTCTGATAATCAGAAAGATGTGAGTTTAAACCCCGATAAAGCATCTGCCATGTTAAAGAAATGGCACGTTGGCTCGTTTTTAAATGGTGAAGCTGTGCCGGCGCAACAATGGTTTACCTATATGAACGAGCTCACCCAATTAGCTATGAATGAGTCACGTTTACAAATTCCTATTATTTACGGAATAGACCATATGCACGGCGCTTCTTACATGGGAAATGCGGTTTTATTTCCACAAGGAATTTCTATTGGCGGCTCATTTAATCCGGAGCTAGCTTATCAGGAGGGAAAAATTACTGTGCTCGAAAGTGCCGATGTGGGTCACCATTGGATTTTTGCACCTGTTCTTGACTTAGGCAGAACACCACTTTGGCCACGTTTTTGGGAAACCTACGGCGAAGATCCATTTCTAGTTTCTAAAATGGGAGAAGCGTTTGTACGAGGCATTCAAGAACCGCATAAAGAAATTGCACCTTATAAAGTCGCAGCTACGGCTAAACACTTTTTAGGCTATTCCGATCCTTATTCAGGTTGGGATAGAAGTCCGGTAGATTTATCGATGCAAACCATTCAGGAATTTCATCGTCCATCTTTCCAAGCTGCTATTGATGCAGGAATTAAAACCTTGATGGTGAATTCCGGTGAAATTAACGGCGTTCCTGTTCATGCATCAAAAGAATTATTGACTGATTTATTGAGAAACCAGATGGGTTTTACAGGAATAGTAGTAACCGACTGGGCGGATATTGAGAAACTGTTCAACTATCACAGAGTAGCTCACGACTGGAAAGAAGCCACAAAAATGGCAATCGATGCAGGGGTTGACATGAGTATGACGCCAACAAATTTCAGATTTAATGAAGTATTGTTAGAATTGGTGAAAGAAGGAAGCATTACAGAAGCTCGAATTGATACCAGCGTTGAACGGATTCTTCGAATTAAATTCGAATTAGGTTTATTTGAACATCCATATCCGTCAGATAAACGACTAAATCGTGTAGGCTCTGTTGAACACCAAGCACTCGCATTAAAAGCAGCAAACGAATCTCTTGTTTTATTGAAAAACGAACAATCCGTTCTTCCATTAAAATCAGCTGAAATAAAACATCTTGTTTTAGCCGGACCATCTGTTCGTTCAAAATCGAATTTAAACGGTGGTTGGACATTAAAATGGCAAGGCGGAGAAAAAAACGAAGATTTCCCGACATGGGTTAAAACCGTTGAAGAAGGTTTTAAAGCAGAATACCCAAATGCAAAAATTGAAGTTTTTGAGACATTAGGTGAAGCAAAAAGCAAAGAGCGCAAAGCCTTCGAAAAAGCAGCAAAAAACGCGGATGCCGTAATTTATGTCGGCGGTGAAAAACCTTACACAGAATTCGTTGGAAACATCACCGATTTGCGTTTAGATAAAGTTCAGTTGGATGAAATCAAATTAGCATCAAGCATCAATCCAAAAACAGTTCTTGTTTTGGTTGAAGGCAGACCTCGCCTCATTACTGATATTGTCGGCGATGTTAAAGCCATAATTTTTGCAGGTCTTCCCGGTTATTTCGGCGCTGATGCTATTGCCCAAACCATTTCGGGTACGAATGTTCCTAACGGAAAATTATCGTTTTCCTATCCGTTTTATCCAAATCATCATGTGCAGTACAATCACAAACCAAGTTCAGTCTATTTCTTCAAAGCTGAGGAAGCAAACTTTATACAACAAGGTGAAAAAAGTACATCATTATTCCCATTTGGTTATGGCTTAAGCTATACTCAGTTTGAATACAGCAACCTTGCATTATCTGCTAGCAGTTTGCATAGAGATGGCACAATCACCGCTACTGTAACGGTTAAAAACACCGGAAGTGTAACCGGAAAAGAATCCGTTCTCTGGTATTTAACCGATTACGTAGGCAAAATCACTCGACCCGTTCGCATGCTCAAGCATTTTGAAAAAATAGAACTCAAGCCGGGCGAGGAAAAAACCGTAAGCTTTACTATTCTTCCTGATAAAGATCTCAGTTATCCTGATGCAAGCGGAAACAAGGTTCTTGAAAACGGAGAATTCAGAATTCGAGTAGGAAAACTAGAATCCAAATTCAACTTAAACTAATAGAGTTAACACATCATGGCATCAACACCAATTACAGGTGCACAAGGTTCTAACAGCGGTTCCGGCGAATCGCAAACCTTTGCTTTTACAGCACTCACAGCTCTCTTTTTCATGTGGGGATTTCTTACCAGTCTAAACGACATTTTGATACCTCACTTGAAAGCCGTTTTTGATTTGAGTTACACACAAGCTTCTCTTATTCAATTCACGTTTTTCTCTGCGTATTTCATCATGTCGATCCCATCGGGAAAAATCATTGAGAAAATCGGTTATAAAAGCGGTATTGTGGTTGGTTTAGCTACTGCGGGTTTAGGGGCTTTGTTGTTCTATCCGGCGGCTGCTCTGCCATCTTACGGTGTGTTTTTATCAGCATTGTTCATTCTTGCTACAGGTATAACCATTCTTCAGGTTGCTGCCAATCCATATGTAACTATTTTAGGCAAACCGGAAACAGCATCATCCCGATTGAACTTATCACAAGCGTTTAATTCCTTAGGAACAACTCTTGCACCCTATTTTGGCGGTTTGTTGATTTTATCAGCTTCTGCGATTTCTGTTGAGAAAATTGCTTCTTTAACCGGCGCTGAATTACAAGCGTATAAAGCTGCAGAAGCAGCTTCCGTACAAGGCCCATACCTAGCACTTGGAATTACACTATTTGTAATGGCTTTGATTTTCGCCTTCTTAAAACTTCCAAATGTGAATGAGTCTAAAGAACAAGGTGAGAAACATTCTTTCGCTGATGTATTGAAGATTTCACACTTAAAATTCGGCGTTATCGGAATCTTCGTTTATGTTGGAGCGGAAGTTTCCATCGGTAGTTATCTTGTAAACTTTATCTCTCTTCCTGAAATTGCAGGCTTGAGTGAAAGTCAGGCAACTGTTTTCGTTTCCTTGTATTGGGGTGGTGCCATGATAGGCCGATTCCTTGGCTCTATTGCGATGTCAGCGATTCAGGAAAGTTCTAAAAAATTGATGTATTCGCTCGGTATTTTTGCGTTTGCCTTTGGTTTAGGCTGGTTTTTCACAAACGATATTTCACGTGCACTCATCTTCGTAGGATTTGTTTTAGTGAACTTTGGAGCATTCACATTTGCAAAAGGAATGCCCGGTAAAACATTAGGCACATTAGCGTTAGGCGCTGCAACACTTGCAGTAATCACCATTTTCATGAGTGGCATGACTGCGGTTTGGACCATTATTTCGGTAGGTTTATTTAACTCAATCATGTTCCCTACAATCTTCGCTTTAGGTATTAAAGATTTAGGAAAATATACCAGTAAAGGTTCTTCTTTATTGATTATGGCTATTGTTGGTGGCGCGATTATTCCTGTTGCAATGGGAATGATGGCTGATACAATCGGTATCCAACCAGCTTTCTTCCTACCTGCTTTGTGCTATTTATACATTGCATTCTTTGGCTTTAAAGGTTCTGAAGTAAAATCACACCTTTAATTTTTTTCTTTTCAAGGTCAGGGTAGGCATACTCTGACCTTTTTATTTACATCCTGAATCCAATCATCATGAAATCAATTCTTCAATCCGTATTCGTATTCACAATTGCGTTTATGGCGATAAGCTGCTCTAATGAACCGCCAAAATTCCTTCATTTTGAAGCGGAGGGTTTAGTCGTGATTGAACCTGAAATCGTGGATTCAGTTCAAGGTTGGAAACACAAAGATTATTACACCGGAATTGGTCTAACATCAGACACTGTTCAGGCTACACTCTCTTTTCCTGTTGATTTTAAGCATACCGGGAATTGGTATATCTGGATTTTAGGCCGACCCAATTTGAGCAAATTAGATGAAGGTGAATTCACACTTTCAAGTTACAATTCATCAGTTGCCATGAGTTTAGACTCCTCCATTTCTTTAGAATGGATGAATAAAAAGCCCAATGGAAAGCGCGCAAATCTATTGATTGATAAACTCGGTATACAGGAAATCACACTCAAAGCTGAGTACAAATCGTTTTATATTGATAAAATTATTCTCGCCCATTCCGAAGAGTTTAAACCTATTGGCTATGGGCCTCGCACAACTTCCTCAGCAGATGTACTCCCGATAACTGATAAAAACCAAGAAGAAATTGTACTACCTCCTTATTGGGCCTTTGGCGTTTTATATGGCGGTTATACCAATCAAACAGAGTCGATTAGCCGTGTTCAAACTTTATTAAAAGGCAATTATCCGATTGATGCCTATTGGATTGATTCCTGGTTTTGGAATTTCACCAATAAAGGCGACGGCCCGGATGGATATATGGATTTTAAACAAGATGAAGAAGCGTTTCCGAATCCGGCAGAAATGTGGCAAATGATGGGTGAAAAAGGAATTCGTTCCGGTGTTTGGGTTTGGAACGGTATCCTTCAAAAAGGAAATGAATCTGTTTTTGATGATTTTGAAAAACGCGGATTTTTTAGCGGAACCTATACCGAACGCGGCGGCTGGCACAACAAAGGAAATAACTCTGTTATGGGAAACATCGATTTCGAAAATCCGGAAGCTGTAGCTTACTATAAATCAAAATTGCGCCCGTATTTTGAACAAGGATTGGATTTTGTAAAAATTGACCGCAGCTCTGCTCTTCCTTTCACAAAAGCTGCTTTTGAAATGGCTCAAGAATTCGGCGAACAAACACTCGGTCGCGGTTTTGTACTTGCTCACGTACACTCAACCTATAATCCCGAGTTCAAAAAATATCCTACAAAATGGACTGGTGATGCAAAAATTGATTGGAATCAGCCTGTTTACCCGAACATGTTCCAATATGCGATGGGTGCCTATCGCCAAAACCTGGACATGGTTTCGAACCCGCAAAAAACCACGTATGAAGCACCATTTATGGCACACGACGCAGGCGGTTACAGTTTCTTCGGAGCCGTTAAAACAGATGAAGAGTTATTTATCCGCTGGACCCAATTTGCAGCTTTTTCTCCGGTAATGACCTTGTTCTCAGCAACGGCAAACCCGACTTCGAATATGCCATTCAATTACTCTAAAAAAGCTCAGGAAAGTTTTAAAAACCATACACAATTGCGCCATCGTTTATTTCCGTACATCTATACCTACGCTCACCTAACTCGTTTGCATGAAAAACGATTAATTTCGAGTACAAGTGAATTAAAAGATCAGTTTTTATTTGGTGATGCTTTTTATGTTGCGCCCATGGTTGAAAAAGGCGCTTCATCCAGAACACTTACCTTGCCGGCAGGAAACTGGTTGGATTTTTGGACTGAATTTGCCTATTCCGGTGGAAAAGAAATATCTATCCAATCTGATTTAACTCACATTCCGCTGTTTGTTAAATCCGGCTCTATCATTCCGATGAAAATCTACACTCAAACCTTAGACAAGAACTTTAGCCGCGATTTGGAAATTCATTATTACAACTCTGATGAAGCTTCAGATTTTACCTTGATTGAAGACGACGGACTTTCCAATGAGTACAAGACGGGCTCCATTGCAAAAGCCTATTTGGAATCAGCTTGGGTTGATGGTGTTAAAACTTTTGTGATTCATCCTGTTGAAGGCAGTTTTACAGGAATGCCGACCAAACGTACCATCAAACTCATCATTCACCAAATTGAAGGCGTCAGCAGTGTTGAAGTGAATTCAGAAACGATTCGTTCCTTTGCATTCGATGCCAAGAAAAAACAAGTGACAATTAACTTAGGTGAAACTTCTTATCAGGATTTTACCAGAGTTCGTGTGCGTTAATGCAAAAGGGATAGAAGTTCTTAAATGAAACAAGAAAACTCTACTTATAAAATCTAAAAGACAACTCCATAGCCAATCCAGTTAAGTTTGGCTCAACACTTTGGTGTGTAATTCCTAACGTTGCTAACTCTTCTAATAAATCATTTTTTCTCAAATTTGGGATAACCTTTTTACGGATAACATTTCTGATATTCATTCCATTTTCATTCTCATTTTTTCTTTTAAATTGGTCAATCATACAATCGTTATTGTCTCCAAATAATACAAATACACTTTTTTGAGCTAACATTTTCGAGTCTATGAGCGGAGGTCTGATGGATTTTGCAAATTTTATATTAGAGAATCCATTTTCATTAAATAATGACTTGAATTCCCACTTAATTTCACGACTCAAATACCCACTTACTGACCATTCATTATGCATAATTTTGTTCCACATAAATGGATGTAACATCCAAACAGCTGGATTTTGATCCTCTTTTTCAGGTTTTTCAGTTAATGCAAAAAAAAGAGCTATCAATGCACTTTCAGACCAATCCAACAACCGACTTGGTGCGGAATAGTGCCTCATCAGAAATAACCATTTCCCATATTCTGTTTCGTTTGGAATATGGGAAAGATATTTCGGAGCTTTTTCTTTAAAAATCTTGTTAAACCAAACTTCATTTAATCGTTCAATGCTAATATTGTTCTGATAAACAATTGAGGGGGTTAATTTATAAGTTGATGAAGCTAACCCTCTAAACCAAGGTTTTACTGCAGGATCATCTCTCGTGTCTTTTCCCTCATTTTTTTTCCATTCTTGATCATATTTTTTCCATTCGTTTGAAACTTGACTCACCCAGTTTACAAAATCACCTAAGTTTTTAATAGTATTTGAATC
>SBGQ01000133.1 GCA_006226965.1 bacterium
GACGATGGGTTGGTATTCTTCGAAGGAGTTTATTTTTAATGACATGACATAAAGTTTTAATTATACAATTACTACACATAAAGAGACGTAAAGGTACAAAAATTAGCTTTTTTGTAATCCTTCATTTACAGCAAACTTAATGTTATTAATAAAGCAAGTGGTTAAATGATGCTGCTCAAATAAAAATAAATAGGCATTCCAATGGTAATGTTTATGGGGAAGGTAACAGCTAATGCCATAGGCAAAAAGAGACCTGGATTGGCTTTGGGCACGGTAATTTTCATTGCTGCAGGAACTGCAATGTAAGACGCACTTGCTGCTAAAATTGCGAAAATAAAACGATTCGAAATATCATGGGTAACATAAGAACTTAATATTGCAAACACACAACCATTAATAATGGGTATTATAGTAGCAAAAACAAAAGGATATACTCCAAAAGAGAACATGGATCTTAGTTTTTTACCACTGGTAATTCCCATATCTAATAAAAAAACCGCAAGGAATCCTTTAAAAATATCATCTGTAAAAGGCTTTATCCCCTCAGCTTGCTCTGCACTAGCTAAAAACCCTATTACCAAACTACCTAAAATTAGAACTCCATTATCAACGAGAGCATCAAAGGCTTTATCAATAAACTCAAACGGATTTCTTAAATGTTCTAATACTTCCAGACAATTTATGATGTAAAACTGCGAATTCTCTTTAAATGGAAGTGCATTTTCAGGAGTACTTTCCCAAATCTCCGGTGTCATATGTCTAAGATCGAACCTCTTAACAGCAAAGTCAAGATTGGCACCTTTTACATCACATATGGTTGCTTTGTGGCCCTTTCTTAACGCATATATGGAAACATCTCCACTTCCGCAGCCATAATCAAGTATGTTTAACCCAGGTTTACCAGAAAAATAATTTTCAATCACTTTTTGGAAACGGTCAATATCATTTAACGTTGGTAATTGCATCTTTCTTAGGAAATACAAATAGGCAACATCTCCTAGTGCTTTATGTAAACCTTCGTCTGTTGATAAATCGTGTTCCTCTATTTTATCCTGTAATACAGTCTTTGTTGTTAACTCATGTATTGGATTTTGATAGAGTAACTGGAATTCTTTAATTCTATCATAAAAAAGGCCCTCTGTTTGTAGCAATTCTTCTGAAAGTGCTATTTCCTGTTTGAGAAGTTGATACTCATCTGACTTTGCATCATGAAATAAGGCATTCAAAACCTTTTGTTTGTTTTGATTTCCACCAATCAAAGCCTCAAAGTATCTTTTCTTAATTCCTGAACTCTTGTATGAAAGTGCAATAGATTCATCAATGCTTGAGTAAGTACCATTATAAACCGATTTAGTTATTCCATCTATAAATAACTCTATTTCAGTTAGTGGCAATGGCTTCGGTTCACTATTAAAAACTTTTTTAAAAATATCTTTCAAAAACATGATTCAAATTTGCTGATTCGATTTCTTGTTTACACCAGTCGGGTATTGAATTATTGCTCGCTTTTGATTCAATACGGCTGCTTATTAATTCCAGCCAGTAATCATCAACATTTACCCCTAAGAAACGGCATAGTTTTGCCAACTCTGCTTGCGGCTCTTTTTGTAAATCCTCATAAAACAGGGTATAAAAACTTTCATTTTGAAATTTGCTTTCAATTTCAGTAGCAAGCGAAGTGGTATTTAACACATACTCAAGAGCTACTTTTTCATTTTCAAATCCATGCGATTTTATTAATGAAAGTGAGGCATCATAAGGATTTCTTATAAGGTGAATTATTTTGGCACTTTTAGATTCTATATAATGAACTACTCCATCCTTATGTAGTTCATACACTTTTGCATTGCCACCTGCTTTTTTATCACCTAGAATTTTAATTTCTTTTTTTGAAAACCTTTCATTTGTAGCTAAATCACTAAAATCTTTCCACTTAGACTGATATTGACTAAGTGTTTTTTTGTAGTCACCATCGTGAGTTAAATCATTATTAAAATGACGGAATGCCGTTTCAGCAAGCTCAGACCTGAGTTTATCTTCGGGTTCTCTTTTTTCAATTAAACGTTGAAGAAAACGAAATTCAGAGGCAATCAAACACTCCGGGTGATAATTTAAAATTTGACCTAATAACGTTGACCCTGTCCTAGGACTTCCAAAAAAAAATACCATTTGAACATGCTCTGAGAGTTGATATTCTTTATGTTCCATAAACAATACTCTCTTAAGAATTGACTTCCAATTCATACTCTTCTCTTGTCAATCCAGATTGTGGTAATAAATTTTTAGACCATTCATTTATTTTAAAAGCCGGTGTATCTATTTCAAAAACAACACCACCGAACTTTAACTGCGTTTTAACTTTAAAATGATAATAACCGGGTACTAACTTAGTTTTAGGTAACCTAAATTTAATCTCATTAATCCCTATTGATATCTTTTTTAAATCATATTGATTATTCATAACAGACACCAAAGTCTCATCCCGCGAAAACAATGAAAAAACAAACATGGATGCATCTACTTCTTCATCCGAGTGAAACTTCAATTGGAGTTCTACATCTTCGCCGTAAGTAAATGTATTGTCAGCCCCTGAAAAAGCAACCTGATAATCACGAATAAAACCTCCACTCGTAATAACCTTAATGTCATTTAAATCTTCCTGGCTTGACTCATGCTGGTTTACATATTGAGAAACTACATCTTCAGTAGAGCCATAAAGTTTTACTTTTGAATTTTCAATCCACAAAACTTTGTCACAAATACGTGAAACATGCCGCATCGAATGGGAAATAAAAATCGTGGCCGTTTCCCTTCGTAATGCTTCTAACTTTTCTAATGATTTTCTTCTAAAATTAATATCACCAACCGAGAGCACCTCATCTACTAAAAGTATATCTGGTTTTATGTTGATAGCTACTGAAAATCCTAAACGAACCCTCATACCAGAGGAATACGTTGAAAAAGGAGCGTCTAAGAAGTCTCCAATTTCTGCAAAGGATATTATTTCATCAAACTTAGCATCAATTTCTTTTTTTGATAAGCCGAGAACAGCTCCGTTTAAATAAATATTCTCTCGGCCTGTTAAATGCGGGTGCATCCCGGCGCCTAATGCAATAAGTGAACCGACAGTTCCTTCAATGGAAACTCGCCCTTTATCCGGCGGAAATATTCCGGATAAAATACGTAGCAGCGTTGATTTACCTGCTCCGTTAACCCCGATAACCCCTAATGTTTCCCCTTTACGTAACTCAAAATTTATATCCTGCAATGCCCAAAATTCATCTTTTCTAAGTTCTTCTGTCTTGGGTTTTACTCCAACAAATCCTTTTGCCAGATCGGTCATACCATAAATCATACTTCGCTTCAGGTTACGGCAGAATTTTTTATACAAACCTTCTACGCGAAGCACTACCTTTCCGGTTTGTTTTTCCTGAATTTGATTTTCTGGTGATTCTACGACTGCTTGTGTCACGTAATCTTTGTTATTTGTCAATTACTCCCCAATTATCGGGAAGTTTGGTCGGAATATTAAGGAATTTTGCCCTAAGAACACGTATGATTTAACCTCTATTTTCGACTGAGGTTCTTTGGTTTAAGAAGTTTTAATCTGGGGGAAGTGCAAAATGGTAATTTGATTGATGATAACGCCACCTCATCTCATCTACTTTATCCTCTTCTGTTCACTAGAGTAGTTAGGCAGCCATGCTGCGCAGGGCTAAGTGACTCGCTTTGCTCGAATACTTTGCTAAATATTAGGAGATTCCCGAACGAGTCGGGAATGACTCAAATTCGCTGTGCTCGGAATGGCTAAACCATTCGTTCTATCATCTTATTTTCATTCACATAAAACGCTCGCCATACAATCAGAAATGCAATTATACTCAATACAACGGAGATACCGTATTCTTCCCATCCATACAGCCTACCAAATAGTATGGTATCTCTTACACTACACACTAAATAGGTTAGCGGATTCCATTTATTAACCGTCTGTAGAAATGTATTATCAACATTTGTTGAGTAAACAATCGGCGCAGTATAAATTAAAAAGGTGGTAATATGGTTTACAAATCGAGAAATATCTACAGCTACAACCGAAATCATAGAGAGCAACAATCCGATTGATGCACCAAGGAAAAACAAGGGTAAGATCAATATCGGCAAAAAGAGCATTTTCCATGACGGAACAAAACCAAATGCGGTAATTACAATCGTTACTATTGTAAGTGTTATCAGAAAGTTCACCCCCAATAATAATACTTGCTTAAAAAGTAAGGCCTCATGCGGATATTTAATTTGCTGAATTAAATCTGAACCCGAGCTTAATGTGGATGAACCGGCATTTATCATACTGATAAAAAAGCCCCAACAAGTACTTCCAACTAAAATATAAACCGGATAAGGAACATCCATTTTCCCAGGATCTAAGACACCGGTTAATTGCATAAGAACCCAAGAAGCGATACCAAATATTGGAGTTATTATCGCCCAACCTATGCCTAAAAATGACTTTTTATATTGCGCAAAAAAGTCTCTTTTAAATAGTTGCAGAATGAGGTCTTTTGAGTCGATAACGTTGTGGAATATGGTTTTCCAAATTTTAAAGAACCCTTCTTCAAATCGTTGATTGGGGTAATATCTTGTGATGTTTTCTTTTTGCATAGGTGGAAAATAGGGAGAAATGCGGAAACCAGTAGTGAGCTGTGAATAATGAAAGTCAAAGAATTCAAAAGCAATCTTCGTTTACTTTATCGTTCAAAAAGAATTCAATACTACTTTTCCGTATTCGATTGACTCGCTCTTATCATTTTGAGTTTTGGAATCTCGAATGGGTTTGGTATTCAGCTCACAAACCCTCATCTGTTCACGTTCGAAATTCTGAACTTGCTACCTTTTAGTGGACAGTTATTCATGCGAATACTCATTACATTGAACTTATGACAACGTATAATCAAGCATTTAAACAAATGGC
>SBGQ01000140.1 GCA_006226965.1 bacterium
ATGCTGTTTTTAGCAATTGTAATAAACAGATACATTTATTAACTTTTTCTAACAAAAGAAGCTTAATCGGTACATGAATTTACTTGTTGTATTACTTGTTTGGGTAATGCAGTTTGGAGACAGTTCAGAACACAGTTGGAAGAGAGACTCGTTAGAGCAAATACATATTACAGACCAACTTATTCTAAAACGTCCCAATGCAAACCTATTACAAAAAAACGTTTTAAAAAATGAAACTACATCGTTTGAAGTTGGAGATGAGCGTGATTTTTTTATACGAAATTTCACTAAAACAACTGCTTGGGATGTAAACACATTCCGTTTAATAACATCTCGAGAACACCTGAACATTTGGTTTTCTAATGCTGATATTTCCATCATCAATAATAGTGAAACTATTCAACGTGTTTGTGACTCCTTAACGCATGCTTTTGAAACCCAAGCCGGGACATACACCAATAATGACGGGATTCTTAAAACGGTAACAGCTACTTTCGGAGAAATTCCGGATTTCGACGGGGATAAAAAGACAAATGTTTTACTCTTTAACATAGTGGAACCGTCCGGAATATCGGGTTATATAGCCGGATATTTTGACCCCATAGATTTTACAAGTCACTCCAACTCAAATCAAGGTGAATTTCTGTATTTAGACATTTACCCGCTTATATTCGACAGCCCGACGGATGAGAATATTACTACATCAAAAGCTGAATCAACATTTGCCCACGAACTACAACATTTAATACTTCAAGGTTACAAGCTCGATTTAATTGAAGAAACATTTATTAATGAAGGGTTGTCTGAGCTGTCAGAAATAGTATGTGGATATGAACCTCGTAGTGCTTCAGGATTTTTTACCGATTTCAATCGTCCATTTTTTAGCTGGAATTATTCGAATTCATTACCCGATTATTCCCGTGCATCTTTATGGTTTCATTATATCTATGAACAAATAGACGAGACATGGCTTTCATCTTTTACTACGCAAGAAGAAGTCGGCATAACTCACTTTATTAATCATTTACAAAAGTTTGGAATTCAATTTGAGTCAAGCTGGCAGAATTGGTTTACCCAATTATGCAATATTGGAAATAAGCCTTCTACATCAATTTATAAACATCCGGCTCGAAAGCAATTATCAGGAATTAATCCCTTACAACAGGGAACCGGACTAAATGAAAGATGGCATCAAGGCGATTATGTAGCCGGTTTTTATCAGGTTTTTTCACCCAAAACAGCATGGTTACGCTCATCACATCCTAGTACAATTTTTTTTCCATTTAATGATGAGCATGTTGAATTAAAACGAAACGAAATTTTCCACTTTACTGAGGATAAAACCCAAGAATGGATACAGTTTTGGACAAATCGCAACGATACATTACCCATACAATCATTAATTTATACAGAGCCGTCAGTTAAAGAACAAATTGCACATATCGGAAGCGGAAGATTACATGCTTACAATTTATTTGCAGAATATCTTCAACTTAGCAATCAACTTAAAAAAGCCGGTATCCCTTTCCCTATCACTGATTTAAATGAAATAACAGGTATCGGATTTCGAGGGCTTTTCGAAAGTGAATTTCAATATTCCGGTGTTGATCAAAGTGCTGTAAGGCGTTTCGATTTACGAGTTTTTGAACTAAAACAAGGGATTATTGGCGACATGCTTTATGATTTTTCAGATTACGAATCCCGACGTGAATATGGAAATGCCGGTTTTGAATGGGTTTACTTTGATACACCTTTTATACCAACACTTGATTCAGTTTTTATTGAAATTGGCAGCGCTGATATCGCCAATCTCTTGAATATTGGGATTCAACACGAAGCAACTGTTCCGGCCTTTATTACTTCAGATGCTTGGCAACCTAAACTTTATAGCAATACTCCCATTACTGATTTAACATTTCCGGGATTTATCCAAGAGTACATGCCTGATAAACACATTCCCCTCGTTGCACTAAAACACTTAACTCCGATTTTAAAGCATGACTTTAGTGTAACAGCGCAACGTCAAAATGAGATTATCACATTTACAATTCAAAACTCTGAAATCTCAAGAAATTCAATTCTCGAACTTCGATTACAGTTTCCCGACGGTCGTTTTTACCCTCTTGAATTCGATGATGAAATTGGCACACGTTTAAAACCCCTAACATTAGAACAGGACGGAGTTTATCAACTATTCGCAAAATATGTACACCGGGAAACAATATATACTTCTACGATTGATTGGGTATTTCCGAAATCGAATAGTTTTGCACTTCAAAAAACGTATCCCAACCCGTTCAACCCGCGCACTCAAATTGAGATAAATTGCCTTTCAAGAGTTCAATCCGGAAAAATTAGTGTGTATGATGTATTAGGAAGACTAGTAAAAACGGAACCCGTAGAACCTATGGAGACTGGAATACACTCTATTCCGCTAGACTTCTATTCATTGGCAAGCGGAGTTTATTTCATTTCAATACAGATAACGGATGAGGCTGCAAGGACAGAGCATTTACAAACCAAAGTAACTTTTTTGAAATAACAACTATGCGTTCAAGAATAGATTTCTCAACGAATAAAGATTATAAACAACACACAGTGTTCCGAAAAATGAGCCAAATCGGGACAACACAAAGGCTCAATAAAACGAACCGGATACCGGCTGCAACCGATATCCGGCTAATTAACACATAACTATAAAACATATAATTATGGTCTCAAACCAAAAAATACATAAATCTAGAATAGCATACTTACTCTGCTTCTGTGCAGGCCAGTTAGCTTTTTCTAATTGTTCTGAAAATTCCGGAACACCTTTTTTATCAGGTTCTTCATCTGAACCCAAATTAATAGTTGAATATCAAGAGGTCATGTATCGAGCCAGTACCCAATGGCCGGATGACTTTAGAGCAAGTGCCAATCCAAAAAATGGAGTAGCAACCTCTCAATCAGCTGATTACGTCTGGTTTTTAGAAGATTATGAGAACATTAAAGAAACTCAAATCATAGATGAAGACGGGTACCTGTCTTTTGAAAAGATTTATCTAAATGGAGACGGAGAATTGGCTATGCCCGCTGAAATGATGGCAGAGGCAAAACCAATCATGCCCTATTCAGACCGTTGGGAAAATCCCCTTGTAAAAACAACGTTTAAAGACGGTGTACTTACTCATTGGGCAAAAGACGGTAGCATTCTAAATAGTACAACCTTACAAAAAGAGGCTTTCTATGTAAATCCTGACTCTTTAGCACCAACAGATACTACAGATGTTTCAGGTAGCTTGCACCGCTTAAATACCAGTTTAGCAGGTAGCAACATTGGATTAAAAACATTGGCTCCGCATTTAGCACAAATCGACTTCGAAATAGAAAATAATGAACGAGTTCAACAGGTTGTAAATCTTAAGTACAATCAGGTTACGTACTCACGAAGCTTTAATGAGCAAGGCAAACAAATACAAGAATCCTATTTCAAGTATGAAGTAAAAAATGGTCACCCTGTTATGTCGGTTGAAGAAACTCGGGATTTTGGGCAACTGGAAAACGGGCAATGGGGAATAATTAGCCGAACCATTAGAAACCGTTCTAATATTAATGTTACTTGGAAAAAAAACTAAGAAAGGAGATTATCATGAAAAAAATATTCTTAGCTCAACTTTTATTAGTATTAACAATACTTTTTAGCGTTTCTGATAGTAACGCCCAATCAAAATATGCCATTTTTATCCATGGTTTTGATGGAAATTCCAGTTCATGGACAGGGCCTTCTGTCGCAGTCCCTCAACAATGGAAGTCTGAAGGTATAATTACAGATTATATCGCCTTTGATTATTCCGCTACTGAACTAAGTTCAAATACCGAAAAAATAGCCTTATTAAACCGTATGGGTAATTTAATGAAAACAAAAAGCCCGAATGGAGAATGGATAATTGTAGGACATAGTCTTGGAGGAATAGTAGCACGTGCTGCTTATCATTTCTTAAAAACTACAGCTCCTTACAATACATTAAATATCAAAGCCATTACAACGATTGGGACGCCGTCACAAGGAGCAAATGCTGCTCACGTTTCTATGACCGCCACTCCCGGATTTATTAACGTTGGCAACGAAATTGCAACATTTAGAAATCTTATTGAAGATCCGTTAGATGAAGTACATAGTGGAGTTGCAACTTTGACAGGTTTAGTGGCGGGAGATGCTTTAAGCCAATTGGAAAATGTGCCAGTTATTTTAGACGGTGTTTTCAATGAATTACAAACAAAAGTAAATCTTTCTGAAAGTATTCCGGCAAAAGACGTAATCGGGCGCGTTGATGTATTTAATCCTGATCCAAACTCATTAATCTATCAAATTAATCATCAGCAAACGCTTAAACCACAACATGTTCGGTCTGTAATTGGTGTCGAAAAAGCATTTATTCCGATTCGTTCGGCAAACGAGTTTATGGATTTTAATGCTACTGAAGTATCTACGCTAAAAAACTACGATGATATACGCTGGTTTTACCGGGCAAATGCTAACGCTTATGATGCTTCGGCGGTAGGATATACTCTTCTTTTAAAGTTTGGTTCTGCTGCAACTGCACGAAGAAAACGTGATAAATGGAACCGTGGCAGAGCTGAATTAGATGCTATTGATTCACGATGGGGTAAAATTATTGACTCATATACTTATACAGCACAGGAAGAGGCTCTACTCATTCCTACCGGCATTTGTTCGGGAGGCATTGGAGACGGACCCGGGGGGTTCTATTCTGTACAACAAGCTGTGAATCCATCGAATGAAGTATGTATTGACGGAACATTATATGAAGTCCGTATAGTGCAGTATTATTCAAGAATCGGAACCAAAAACGATGGTTTACTTACACCACAATCTTGTGTTTGGGATCCGGGAAGTCCTTTGGTTGGTTATGCAAAAAATAAATACTACGACGATGT
>SBGQ01000070.1 GCA_006226965.1 bacterium
ATCCAAAGAGGAAACTCGAAATGGCTGCAAAACACGTAATTTTTGAGCGCTGCTTCCAATTCTCCGCTACCGATAAATTCGAGTTGTACAGGAACTTGATTTGCAAGCAATTCTTGAACTGCTCTCAGTGCATATATATGCCCTTTTTTTTGAGTAAATCTTCCGATTAATAATAATTTAATAGGTCTGTCTTCAAATGGAGTATAAGATGTTTTTGGTGAAAACTTATGTGTATCAATTCCCAGTTTATGTATATAAATATCGTTTCTGCCGGTTATATCTTTAAGTATCTCAGCTAATTCAAATGAAACACAAAGTAATCGCTCGGCTTTTTGAAGAATCAATTTTGAGCGATTAATATATCGAAGCTTGTTTATTCCTTTAAAATGATTGCCCATTAAAGTACTGATATCATTTCCATGAAATGTTATAACCATTGGTAAATCATATTTAAGTTTGTAATTCATTGCATAAACCGCACCTGTTCCAAAGTGAGCATGAATTAACGAGTAATCATTTTGTTTAAAGTGTTTGTTAAAACCTGGCCAATATGTCCTATTTAAATAAAAAAATTGTCCAAACCTACTTTTAGGATATATTACTCTAGAGAATGGAAAAAGAGATTGATTCGTATATGACTTTGTAAAAACATCAACTTCGTACTTTGAGTGATTTGTAACTTCATCATATATAAAAGTTTGCGAGTATGGAACAAAACTCGTTGAAAAAACGGCTACTTTTTTTAGTTTCGACATGATTCAGCTTAAGTAAAATGCCAAAATTAGATGTATAATTACTCGAAAGCTAAAAAAAAAACAAAAGATTTCACTAGAAATGATCTATTGGGTCAAATTGTATAGCAGCGCAAAATGAATGTATTGATATATGCTACTACCTTTGGGGCTGATTTATTAAGCCTTGCATATTACTTGCAGAATAAAAAAGGTATAAAGTTAAAAGTTTCGTTACCAAATGTTGATGTCTTTAAAAATGAGCCAATTAATAAGCTTTTTCCTTTAGATGTTGAATTACTAGAGCGAGATTGGACACAAAATCTAGGAAAGATTAAAGACTTTAAACCTGATATAACTATTATGGATAATAATATCCCTATCAGGAAAACATCTCCCAAAGCCTTAATTTTATGGCATGGGTATGGTTGGAAAGGCCCTAATGATGTAGAAGAGTTTAAATGGTTGCATCGGAATATTCGTCTGAGTTGGGGAGATATGATGGTTCCGAATCCTGACATTACTTGGCAATGTTTCGGGCCGTTGGACTTCGAACATAGAACTAAAACTAGCGGTTTTCATGAAGAAAATTGCAAGATTTTGGGTGCAGCGAGCCATGATCAATTAATTAATCCGATAGAAAAAGAATTACTTCAGCCATTTTATCCGTTTGATGTAGTTAACAAAAAAACTGTGTTATTGGCACCGACCTGGCATTACGGAGAAGTTTTCTCTCATTGGGGAAATGATGAGACTATTTTTCGGGAATTAATAAAATATTTAGAGTCAAAAGACACAAACTTAATTTTAAGATTACATGATTCAGATCGATTTGATACAAAATATGTAGATTTCTTAAACAGGCTGAAAAGTGATTACCCTAATATTGTTTTAAAATTTAAAAATCAGAATCCGGATAACTTTTTAGACTTACAGGTGGCAGATGTAATGCTTACCAATTTTAGTAGTATTGCGAATCTGTATTACGCAACGAAGCGTCCAACTATTCACATTTATCCAGTTGCTAGTGAAGATGAAGCTTTTTTGCACAGAAGGAAAACTATATTTGGACAAATGACTAAGCAGATTGAATCTGTAAAGTTTATTTGGAAATTCAGTCCTGAAGAAAATGGTGGCTTATTGGCACGATCATTCGCCCAAATGATGGAACAATTAGAAACCGCTTTAAATAATCCTGATTGTTGCGTTTCAAGTTCTCAAAAATACCTTGATAAACATATGCTCGGAGCCGACGGCAAGAATAGAGGACGGGTTTGGACAGAAATGCAAAGACTCCTATCATAAAGTTTATAGACGTCTATAATAGTCCTATTTGTTTATTTTATTTACCGTAACTTACGCCACATTTAAACATCTATAGTGTCATTAATAGAATATGAACGATCAAACAAGTATAAAGCCTATCGATGGCAAACTTTTAGTTTTAACACCTGGAATGGGTGCAGTTGGAACAACTTTTATTGCTGGAGTTGAATCAATTAGAAAAGGATATACAAAGCCAATTGGTTCAGTTTCACAAATGCAAACAATTCGATTAGGGGCTAGATCTACTAATAAGAATCCTTTAATTAAAGATTTTGTGCCTCTTGCAGATTTAAATGATTTAGTGTTTGGTGGTTGGGATGTATTTCCTGATAGCGTTTATGAAGCAGCAGCTCGTGCTGAAGTTTTAAAACCGTCTGATTTAGAGCCATTAAAAGATTTTTTACACTCAATTAAACCAATGCCGGCGGCATTTGATCAGCGTTATGTAAAACGATTAAATGGTACACATGTAAAACAAGGCACTACCAAGAGAGATTTAGCAGAGCAATTAAGAGCTGATATTAGGAACAAAATTAAAGAAACAGGTGCTTCACGTGCGGTAATGGTTTGGTGTGGTTCAACCGAAGTTTATATTTCTCCATCAAAAGTGCATATGAGTATTGAGGCTTTTGAAAAAGGAATGGAAGATAACGATCCGGCAATTTCACCATCTCAACTATATGCTTATGCTGCTATAAAAGAAGGTGTTGCTTATGCTAACGGTGCTCCTAACTTATCAGCAGATTTCCCTGCTTTAGTTGATTTAGCTGAAAAAGAAGGTGTTGCCATTGCAGGAAAAGATTTTAAAACGGGTCAGACTCTCATGAAAACCATTTTATCACCTGGTTTAAAAGCCAGAATGATTGGTATTAGAGGATGGTTCTCTGATAATATTTTAGGTAATCGTGATGGCGAAGTTCTTGATGATCCTGAATCTTTCAAATCTAAAGAAGTAACTAAATCAGGTGTGCTTGAAACTATTTTACAACCTGATTTATATCCTGATTTGTATAAAGATATGTATCACAAAATTAGGATTAACTATTACCCTCCGCGAGGTGATGCTAAAGAAGGTTGGGATAACATTGATATTTTTGGTTGGATGGGTTATCCAATGCAAATTAAAGTAAACTTCTTATGCCGTGATTCAATTTTAGCTGCTCCAATTGTATTGGATTTAGCCTTATTTATGGATTTAGCACAACGCGCGGGTAAATCAGGTGTTCAAGAATGGTTAAGTTTCTTCTTTAAAAGTCCGCAAGTTTCTGAAGGACATATTCAAGAAAATGATTTATTCATTCAGCACATGAGATTGAAAAATACATTGAGAGTGTTAGGAGGAGAGCCACCTGTGACTCATATCTCTGAAAATTTCAATGATCTCTGATTTGAGAAGTCTTTAAATGATACAAAATCAAATTAAAACCAGAACCGGTGTTATTCTTGCTGCCGGTTTTGGTTCTCGTTTAGCTGGAACTGTAAAAGAAACATCACTAAAACCACTCACGCCCGTGGCTGGAGTTCCACTTATTTTTAGAACTATTAGAAGTTTAGAAGTAGCAGGTTGTTCTAAAATCGTCATAGTTTTAGGCTATGCATATAATGAAATAAAGAGCGATATTGAAAACGCTTATGATGGTGCGACTCCAATTGTGTTTGTAAAAAATGAGAATTATAAACTCTCAAATGGAATTTCTGTACTTACTGCTAGTAGTGAAATTGCAACAGATGAGTTTGTCTTAACAATGGCTGACCATATTTTGAGTGATGAAATGATGGGATTGGCAGCTACTCATCAGCCAACCAAAGATGGGGCTACATTATTAGTTGACTTTAAAATTGATTCCATTTTTGATATGGATGATGCAACAAAAGTTTATGAAGAAGGCGGATTGATTAAAAGAATTGGAAAAACTATTCAGGGTTATAACTGTATAGATACAGGTGTATTTATTTGTACAAAAGCATTAATCGGCGAAATTGAAAAAGTATTTAAAGTTAAAGGGGACGCATCTTTATCTGATGGAGTTCAGTCTTTAAGTTCCATTAATAAAATGGCAATTTTAGATATAAAAGATGCATTTTGGCAAGATGTAGATACACCCGAAATGCTTGCTTATGCAGAAAAACAGTTAGCTAAATAGCACCGTTTATTACTTAGTATGTGTCTGATGTAATGATTACAACTGATGACGGATTATGTTCATTTATCATACCACTCATCATAACATCTAATATTTCTTTCTTAAACAACTGTTTGGCAATCATTTTTGTAAACCCACTAAGGTCATCTAAAATCGAATAGTGATCTTTTAGTGTATCCATCTTGTATTTATGTACAAGATTTGAATTATTATAATTGATTTCGAATTCAGTTGGAACCTTGAAGTTTCTGATTTTCATATATTTTTGATTGATATAACTATCAGGAATTAATAGAGAATATCCGGATGTATCTTGCTTAAGTCCGTACCCGAAAGCCGTGTTTTTATCGAGTGAAAAAATGGTACTGATATACTTTGTTTGGTTTTTTTGAGTCCAATATGCAAGTTCAAAATCAGTTTTATTAACCAAAGAGCCAGTTTTGTAGGAGTGTGTCATTGATGCTACTCCTGTTACACTTAATGTATCATAATTCACCGCGAGTTTGCCTTTTACATTTGCATTTGGAATAAGGTATTCTAACAGAACACTATCTTTATCTACTTTAAATACTCCGTCACCCCAAACTTTACCCGCCTCGATATTGAATAGAGTTAAATCCAAGTGGATGTCAGTCTTATTCTTTTTTGTATCGAACAAGAGTTCTTGGCTATTGTTTTTAATTTGAGTTGCCCAATATGACCTGTTTTCGTGCATAT
>SBGQ01000034.1 GCA_006226965.1 bacterium
CGGATGTCGGATGTCGGATGTCGGATGTCGGATGTCGGATGTCGGATGTCGGATGTCGGATGTCGGATGTCGGAGTTTAGAAATTTTTGATGGTTAATGGCTGATTTTTGATTTGGATACAAAAAGCCCGCTTATGTTTATGAGTTTAAGAACTTCACGAAACGTGAAAAGAAGAGGGTTTGGGAGCTGAGGCCCTAACGCTTTCGGGATTCCGGTACTCATAAAACTTTAGACATTGATGTCAACTCTAAATGCTAAATACTAAATGCTGAATGCTGAATGCTGAATGCTGAATGCTGAATGCTGAATGCTGAATGCTGAATGCTGAATGCTGAATGCTGAATGCTGAATGCTGAAATTATTTGATTTAGATTTGATTTAGATTTGATTTTAGCACGTTTTTGAACCAAAGCCCTCTTACGCCTTACAATCAAAGTACATCACAAAAGAAGAACAAAAGAAAACTTTAATTACACTATTGAGAGTGAAAAGAAGATGTAAAGAATCAGCCCCAATGCATTGAAACCGAAATCCTTTACACCTTCTCTCTACAGTTACTTAACCGGAAGAACCGTAAAACCCAGTCCTTTCACGTAAGGCTCATTGGGGAAATTGTTTTTGAACAATGAATTTTCAACAAATTGGTTTAAAGCTTTTTGTACCAAGGCTTTATCAGGCATATTTTTTCTGATTTCTCCGAAAGTACTTCGATCAGCCTCGCCGAATTTGGTGATTAAATCATAATTCTCAGGTTGTTCGAAATTCATAATTCCACGAAGATTATTCATTTTTTTGTAAGGCCAAAATGCCCAGTGAATTTGATTTTCGTCTAACAATGTTCGGAATTCCATAATCCATTCATCGGTGTTTTCCCCGGTTTCTCCAATGTAAATCGGCACATTATGTTTATTACTAAAATCGATATAACTCTGAACAGCTCCTTGATTTACCGGGAACCAATACTTGTGGAATTCATACACGATGTTTGTTTCTGTAATTTCATCAAACACATCAAAACTGGTACTCCACTGCGCACCGTTTAAGAAAATCATGTGGTTCGGATCTACTTTTCTGATGTCTTTTATAATTCTCTTGTAAAGCGGATACAACTTTGGATTTAATTTTTCATAATCGTCCTTGAAGTAGTGCGCAATTGGCTCGTTCAATAAATCATACCCTAAAACGATAGGTTCATTTTTATATCGTTCCGCAATTTTCACCCAAACATCGCTCATTATTTGTTGAGAAATTTCGCTATTCAACAAAAACGGATAGCCTTCACTGTCATCGATATTGTCGCCGGTTTGTCCGCCCGGAGCACAGTGCATATCAAACAACACGTACAAATTTTCTTGTTTACACCAATCAATAATTCTATCGAAGTATGTAAATCCGTGATTTCGGTCGCCCATATACTCATCCTGAGTTAGAAGCTGATAGTGAAACGGCAAACGGATGTGATTGGCGCCGATGGCTTTTATGTACTTTATATCTTCGTAAGTGATATAGTTGTCTAAATAATTTTTCCAGAATTTTTTCAACGAATCAGGGCCAATCATTTGATACAACAAGCGATCAATTTTGGTGGGTGAACTCGCCTTACCGGATTTAAACATGTAGCCTTCAGGAACTAACCAATTCCCGATATTGGTTCCTTTTAAGATGATTGGATTACCGTTCGGTTCTAAAATTTGAGCGCCATCAACACGAGCAAATGATACATTTGGCGCTTCTTGTTTCACACAGGATACTATCGTCAGGCTTACCAGTACCCATCCAATAAGCTTACTTATTTTCATTATATACCTCTACAATTGTGAGTAATTGTTATATGTAGATGCATGAATGTGTGTTTCTGAAGAATAGTGATCTTCGCGATAACAGACAAAACGGAATTTATTTTTTTCTAAACGTTTACAAGCCGCAACAAAATTCCTCTTCTAATTAATTCTATTTCAGCTATTTTACACCGTAAATAAAAGCGGTTCTTGTAGATTATTCTACTTCGAACAATTCATTTGATATCAAAAAGCTAAAACATATCATGGCACCAAAAATCATTTATACCTATACCGACGAAGCCCCGATGTTGGCTACTTATTCTTTACTTCCGATTATTCAGGCTTTTTCGAAGTCGGCGGGTATCGAAGTTGAAACAAGAGATATTTCATTAGCCGGACGAATTTTAGCTCATTTTCCGGAGTTTTTAAAACCGGAACAACAATTAGGTGACCATTTAGCTGAGTTAGGTGAGTTAGCTCTTACTAAAGAAGCAAACATCATTAAACTTCCGAATATTTCTGCGTCTGTTCCTCAGTTGAAGGCGGCTATTAAAGAACTTCAATCTCATGGATTTTTGGTTCCTGATTTCCCAGAAGAAGCTAAAAACGACACGGAAAAAGATATTAAAGCACGTTATGCAAAAGTATTAGGTTCTGCTGTAAATCCAGTTCTTCGTGAAGGTAACTCAGACCGACGCGCTCCTAAAGCAGTTAAAAACTATGCGAAGAAAAACCCGCACTCAATGGGTAAATGGACTGCTGAATCTAAGTCTCATGTTTCTTCTATGACTCACGGCGATTTTTATGGTTCTGAAAAATCTTTGACCGTTTCTAATCCAACCGAAGTGCGCATCGAAGAAGTTTCTAAAGATGGTTCTGTAACCGTATTAAAACCAAATTTCAAATTAAAAGCCGGAGAAGTGATTGATACTTCTTCATTGAGCTTATCTGCATTAAAAACATTTGCGGCAGAACAAGTTGCTGATGCCAAAGCACAAGGCGTTTTATTCTCTTTACATATGAAAGCTACCATGATGAAGGTTTCAGATCCTATCATTTTTGGTGCAGTTGTTGAAGTGTTCTATAAAGATGTGTTCGAGAAATATGCCGATTTATTCAAAGAATTAGGTGTAAATACCAAAAACGGTTTAGGCGATGTGTATGCTAAAATCAGCGGACATCCAAAAGAAGCTGAAGTAATTGCGGCAATTAGTGAAGTCTATAAAACAGCTCCTTCTATTGCCATGGTGAACTCCGATAAAGGAATTACCAATTTGCATGTTCCAAGTGATGTTATTGTTGATGCGTCCATGCCTGCCATGATTCGTACTTCCGGACAAATGTGGAACGCCGAAGGCAAATCTCAAGATACCAAAGCCGTTATACCTGACCGTTGTTATTCAGGAGTTTATCAAACAGTAATTGATTTCTGTAAGAAAAACGGCGCCTTTGACCCAAGAACTATGGGAAGTGTACCAAACGTGGGCTTAATGGCACAAAAAGCCGAAGAATATGGTTCTCACGATAAAACATTCCAAGCTTCAACAGATGGTGTAATTCGAGTTGTTGATGCTTCAGGCGCTGTATTAATGGAACAAGCTGTTGAAACCGGCGATATTTTCAGAATGTGCCAGGCTAAAGACGCTCCTATTCAAGATTGGATTAAGTTAGCCGTTACTCGTGCACGTAACAGCAGCACCCCTGCGGTTTTCTGGTTAGACCAAAATCGTGCTCATGATGCTGAACTCATCAAAAAAGTGGAACAGTATTTACCCGACCACGACACAGAAGGTTTAGAGATTTATATGATGTCGCCTGTTGATGCGACAGAGTTTTCACTCGAACGTATGAAACAAGGAATGGACACCATTTCTGTTACCGGAAACGTATTACGCGATTATCTCACCGACCTCTTCCCTATTCTTGAATTGGGAACATCAGCGAAAATGTTATCTATTGTTCCTTTGATGAACGGCGGTGGTTTATTCGAAACCGGAGCCGGTGGTTCTGCTCCTAAACACGTTCAGCAATTTGAAGAAGAAGGGTATTTACGTTGGGATTCGCTCGGTGAATTCTTAGCGATGGCGGTTTCTTACGAACATTTAGGTCAGACTTTCGGGAATTCAAAAGCCTTAGTTTTAGCTGAGACTCTTGACGCTGCAACCGGAAAATTCTTAGATAACGACAAATCCCCGGCACGTAGAGTCGGTCAAATTGATAACCGCGGTTCTCATTTCTATTTAGCCATGTATTGGGCTCAGGCTTTAGCAGAACAAACTCAGGACGCGGAATTAAAAGCCAAATTCGCACCTATTGCAAAAGCTTTAACAGAACAAGAAACTCAAATCAGTACTGAATTAATCGGTGCACAAGGAAAACCGCAGGATATTGGCGGATATTATCATCCGGATCACGCTAAATCTGAAAAAGCGATGAGACCAAGTGCCACATTAAATGCGATTATTGATTCGATTTAATGCCCAAATAATAAAAAAGGCTGAGTTTTTAATTAAACTCAGCCTTTTTTATTTTAGGATTTATGATAAAGAAACTACTGCAATATTCACTTTTATTACTATTCGCTACTTCATGTTTGGAAGATAGCACGATGGACTTTTTCTCTGTAAAAATCGTAGATGAAAACGGGAACCCAATTAAGAATAAAGAGATTTATTTGGGTTATGATGTATTTGGATATAACTATCAAGATGATAAAGTATTCGATGTTAGTAGTAATCCTTCTACTAATTATTCTATTGCATTTAGCTTTGTCAAAGACAATGCTCACATAACACTTAGTTTGTTCAATTATCATACTAACGAACGGAAAATACAGCTAGAAAATCAGGTATATACAGCAGGGCAACATTTTATATCCGGGCATACAAAAGCTGGATTTTATCAAATTAAACTAGAAGTTAAAGATATTGATGAGCTTTACACCTCTGAGAAATTCTATATAATTCCTCAATCCTTCGGAATGACTGGAATGCATCATGGAATTACAAATGAATTCGGCGAAAGTCTGTTTCATTCAGTAGAGCTCTTCCCTAGAAAAGCACTTGATAAATTATACAGTACAAAATTTACCGATGGTTTTGATCAAGAAATTAAGGACG
>SBGQ01000128.1 GCA_006226965.1 bacterium
ATTATAATTGTTGTAATAATTATAGTCGGTAATAAAACTTTTCTGATTGATATCATTTAAAAGAATCCCCTTCATTTTATTCTGAACGTATGATAAAATCTGCAGTGTAGTTCTTAACTCTTTCTTTTTTGTCTTTCCTGCACGAACAACTATCAATATTAAATCGATTAATTCTGATATCGCCACGGCATCAACAACTGAGTTTATTGGAGGGGAATCGATTATTACAAAGTCGTATTCTTGCATGGCTTTGTAATAAAAAGTTTTGAACATTTCAGACCCAAGTAATTCACCTGGATTAGGAACTTGAGAACCGGCAGTAACTATATTTAAGTTTTCCACTACTGATGGTATAATGATATCATCAAACTGTGCATTCCCTATAATATAGTCGGCTAAACCAACATGCGATAAACCAAAAAGTACTTCCACATTTGGACGTCTTAAATCTGCATCAACTAAAAGAACTTTTTTACCGCTTTGGGCCAAAACAATTGACAAATTCGATGCTGAAACAGACTTCCCTTCTTGAGGATTGGCACTTGAAATTAAAATGGATTTCGTGGATTTATCAGGTAAGCTGAATAAAAAATCACTGCGAAGTCGTCTATACATCTCTGCAATACCCGATAATGGCAATAACGTTGCCAATAATTTTGTTGAGATGTACGAATCTCTATAATCGACAAACTTTTTACCTTGAAACTCTTTCTGAATTAAGCTTTCCATTGATGGGATACCGGAAACAATATTAACCGGCATCGTTGCCAGATCATCATCAGATTTAATACGATCATCAATTCTATCTAAACCGATGATAAGTCCTATGGCTAACAATGCTCCATAAAAGAATCCCTGCATAACTCCAGCAGTTGTTTGTTTGTTCAGCGGACTATAGTTAGGTTTTGCAGCGTCTAGAAGTTTTACGTAACCACCTTCACTTGCCTCTGCCAATTCCATATCCATATATCTGTTTGAAAAACGAGAAACAGCATCCGTTAATCGAACTTTTTTCTGTTCGAGTTTTTCGATTTCTAAGCGCTTGTATGGAATATCTCTCAATCTTTCCTGATATATACTTATTTGCTCCTCAATTTTTTTGATTTTATATGGATAGGTTTTGTTTTTATTTTGGAGCTCTAATTTTCGGGCATTTAATTCAATCCAATACTTAGCAATAGATCCATCAACAGTAGAAAGTAATGTTGAATTATCTAATTTTTGATTTACATAATAGGTTAGTTTATCCTTGTAAATCTTAAGCTTATCATTTATAACCTTAATTGTTGGATTTAATGTATCTGCAATATTGTTTAATTGAGTTAACTGTTCTTCTTTCTGTAACTCTAAATCAATAATTTTATCGTTAAAATGTTGAATGAAATTATCTGTTGCATTTACTAAGAAATCGGTTTCTTTTGTTCGAGAATATTTAAGCGTTGAATCAATAGCTTTAATCTCTTCTAAATTAGCGACTTGTTCTATTCTTACATTATCCGCTTGTTTATATAATTCCGAAATTAACCCTAACGTATTTTCTGTAGAAATATCGTAATTAGTAAAAGCATTGTCTTTGTAGAAATCTAATATTTGAAATTCTAAACTAATTAATGAATCGCTTGACTCAGTTATCTTTTTTTGTAGAAAATCTTTAGTCTCTAAAATTTGTGCCCTACTCTGATTGATATTAAACTCACGGTATGTTTGGGCGTATGCATTTGCCAGCTTTGAAGCTTCAACAGGATCAAAAGCAGTAGCTTGTATCCTAATTATATTATTCTCTTCTTCAAAAACGAACCGCACTCTGCTCTGGAGTCTTCTTGCCACTAAATCAACATTAGCAATTGTACCCAAACTTCCTTTGAGAATATCTAATGTATCAGGAAGTTGTTTTGTATTAAATCCATTAATTAAACTCTGTGCAACTTGTTTTGCTAATTTATCAGATTTTAAAATGTATTGTTCATTTTGGTAACCATATCTGGCACCTGGTATGCCTAATAAAGCAACAGCTCTGTCAGTTGAGCTACCATCTAAGATAACTGTACTTACAGAGCTGAATATCTCTTTAATTTTTAATATTTCATTGTACTTATATATTGCGAATGAAGCAGAAAATAAAACAACTAACCATAGTTTTCTTCTAATCAGCCACCAGTACTTCTGAAATCTATCATAAGCATTCGTTTCTTGTTCAAACTTTATTTGATTAGAATTATGGTTGTTATTTTGGATACTGCCATTTACCACAATTATACTTTCTTCATAAAATAATCTAGAGTGATTTTAAGGCCTTCACTTCTTGAAACTTCAGGTTCCCAATTCAATACAGCTTTGGCAACAGTAATATCAGGCTGCCTGATTTTCGGATCATCTTGCGGAAGTGGTTTATTAATTATTTTCGACTTAGTATTAGTCAATTTAACTACCTCTTTTGCAAAATCCATGATAGATATCTCATCGGGATTACCAATGTTTACCGGATTAACATAGTCAGATTGAGAAAGCCTGTAAATACCTTCAACCAAATCTTCAACAAAGCAAAATGAACGTGTCTGAGAACCATCACCAAAAACGGTTATATCTTCACCGCGCAATGCCTGAGCCATAAATGCCGGTAATGCACGACCGTCATCTAGACGCATTCTCGGTCCATAAGTATTAAAAATCCTAACAATGCGAGTTTCAACACCATGAAATCGGTGATAACCCATCGTCATTGCTTCAGCAAAACGTTTGGCTTCGTCGTAAACACCTCTTATCCCTATCGGGTTAACATTTCCCCAATAGGTTTCATTTTGTGGGTGAATTAACGGATCGCCATATACTTCACTCGTTGATGCCAACAAAAAACGTGCATTTTTTGCTTTGGCTAAACCTAAGGCTTTATGGGTTCCCAAAGAACCCACTTTTAACGTTTGAATGGGCATTTTCAAGTAATCAATCGGAGAAGCCGGAGATGCAAAATGAAGAATTAAATCTAAATCGCCTGAAACATGGATATAGTTTGTTACATCATGTTTCACAAATGAAAAGTCATCATTACCGATGAGATGCTCAATGTTATCCATAGAACCGGTAAGCAAGTTATCCATTGCGATAACTTGCCAGCCTTTATTCAGATATTTTTCACATAAGTGAGAACCTAAAAATCCGGCTCCACCAGTAATTAAGACTCTTTTTTTAGTTGACATTTGGTCTTCCAACTGAATAATAAGTGAAACCGGCTTCTTTAATACGACCTAAATCAAACAGATTTCTACCGTCAAAAATAACTGCTTCTTTTAAAGATGATTTAATTTCTTCAAAATCCGGGCGTCTGAACTCATTCCACTCTGTACAAATCACAAGAGAATCGACATCTGAAATAGCTTTCTTTTGACTGTCAACAAACTCTACTTGTGAAGCGACTGCTTCTCCAACAGCTAGCTTGAAAGTCTCGATAGCTTCCGGGTCATACGCCTTTATTTTAGCACCACGAGCTAAAAGCTCTTTAATAATATAAATTGCAGGAGCTTCACGAACATCATCAGTTTCAGGTTTGAAAGCTAATCCCCAAATACCAAACGTTTTTCCTTTTACATCGTTACCGTAGTGCTTATCTATTTTACCTACGATTGACGTTTTTTGGCGCTCATTTACATCCATTACAGCTTTCAAAATATTGAAATTGTAACCGTATTCATCTGATGTAAAATCTAATGCTTGAACATCTTTAGGGAAGCAAGAACCACCATAACCAATACCAGCAAATAAGAAACGTTTACCGATTCTAGAGTCTGTTCCAATACCTCGTCTTACATTATCTACGTTAGCACCTACCAATTCACAAACGTTTGCAATTTCATTCATAAATGAAATTTTAGTAGCTAAAAAAGCATTTGCTGCATATTTAGTTAACTCTGAGGAACGCTCATCCATTACGATAATTGGATTACCTGAACGTACAAACGGTTCATAAAGCTGTTCCATTAATTTCGTTGCTCTATCACTAGAAGAACCAATAACTACTCTTTCAGGTTTAACAAAATCCTCAACAGCTGCGCCTTCTCTCAAGAATTCAGGGTTTGAAACCACGTCAAATTCTTTATCAGTTACTGCTGCAATTCTAGCCCTAACTTTGTCAGCAGTACCAACAGGTACTGTACTTTTATTAACAATTACTTTATATGATTTTAAAATCTTGCCAATTTCACCGGCAACATTTAATACAAAACTTAAATCTGCTTGTCCGTCGGCGCCTGGAGGAGTTGGTAAACAAAGAAAAACGATGTCAGAATTATCAACAGCGTATTCTAAATTATCAGTAAAGTGAAGTCTGTTTTCTCTTACACTTCTTTCAAACAAATTCTCTAAGCCAGGTTCATAGATAGGAATTTTATTCGCTCTTAATGCTTCTAGTTTTTTAGGATTGTTATCTACACAAATAACATTATTTCCGGAATCAGCGAATGCTGTACCAGTAACTAATCCAACGTAACCAGTTCCAATTACCGCAATTTTCATATTAAGTTTATTATCGTTCTATGTTTTTGATTTCAAGTTCCAATTTGCCAGCCGGGACGGTTACCTGAACAACATCACCGACTTCTTTTCCTAACAGAGCTTGCCCGATAGGAGAATCAATCGAAATTCTATTTTGTTTAAAATCTGCCTCTTGAGGTGAAACAAGTGTATACTGCATCTCTTTGTTCACCTTTTTATTCAGTATAGTTACTTTAGAAAGTATATATACTTTTGAGTTATCAATATTCTTTTCATCAATAATCTTAGACGTAGCTAAAGCATGTTCTAACTCAGCAATTTTTTTCTCTAATAAGCCTTGAGCTTCTTTTGCTGCGTCATATTCTGCGTTCTCGCTTAAATCCCCTTGAGCACGAGCC
>SBGQ01000094.1 GCA_006226965.1 bacterium
TCTAAACGTTTAGAAATTTTTGATTCAAGTAAACTAGTCTATTGGGTTGAAAATATTGGAGATATAAACGGAGATAGTTTCGATGAGTTTGTAGTTTCAACACTAACAAATACAGTTCAAATGGAAGGATATCCCACTAAAGGCTTAGTAAAAATTGTCTACGGAAATTCTGATTTAAACAATTTGACAATTAAAGATATTTCGTTTGAAGAAACTGGGTTCACATCATATAATCATTTATATGGTTATCGGGTTGAGCCAATCGGTGATTTTAACGGTGATACCTATAATGATTTTGCCATATCAATAAGAGGCGATAGAATGAAGTCTAATCACAAAACAGGTGCCGTTGCTATATTTTATGGAAAACAAAATGTAGATGATTATGTTAGCGCTGATACTACGTTGTATCCTGTTGGGAAAGGCAGTCAAATTATGTTTAGAGAATTTGGCTTTAATATGACATCCGGTGGTGATTTTGATGGCGATGGAATTGATGATATTGCAATCGTTGGAACCCAAACTGGATTGAATGAATCAATCGGTGAGATTTTATTCGGCGGTAGAAATGAGCGTGCATTAATTTATTTGCCCAATGCTCTTACCTTTGCCAATAGCTCATTAACAACTTTTGTATCCAGTAATTATGGTGGAATCTATTTTGTTCCGGATGTAAATGGAGACAGTAAAGACGAGTTATTAATCACGACCGGATTCAATATTTTCAGTAATGCGGGAATAATTTTTGGTACAAATACAACGAGTGAGGTTTTCCCTACAACCGTTTTTAAAGGATTTAATAGTTTTGACGAATTAGGCGGAGCATACCATTCTGCTGTTGGTAATTTTGATGGTGATTCCAAAACAGTAGAATTCATTTTGCCTCAATCCATAGGGAATGTTGAGGGATTTAATGCCGGTTCTTGGAGTGTTTATCAGTTAGAAAAAGTAACTACCAAATTAGATGATTCAAATGAAGAAATAATTTCGTTTGAATTGAAACAAAACTTCCCGAATCCTTTTAATCCGGCTACAACAATTGGGTTTTCTGTTCCTAGTACATCCTTAGTATCACTTCGGATTTATAATAGTATTGGACAATTAGTAGAAACACTTATTCAAAACGCCAGCTATTCTACCGGAGAATACACGGTTTCATTTAATGCATCTAAACTTTCCAGTGGAGTTTATTTTTATGAATTACAAACCGGAGCTTTTAAAGCGGTAAAAGCGATGACTCTTATCAAGTAAAAAAGATATTCTTGTATGTTTGATTCTTGAGTGAAATACATCAATAGTGTTATTTCACTCAAGACACCCTTCTTTTATCATTGTTATCTATTAATTTTAAAATCTGATAGACTCCATCTATATCAAGAATCTAAAATATCATCCGTTTTCTATTAGACTCCCGTTTTTGATTTAGATATTTTCAGCAGGTAAACTAATCATGCCTGCTTCCGATTTATGAGTGATAAATATTTTCGATTCAGGTGCAAATCATAATCATTACACGTTATCTAGTATGTCAAATATGTCAAATGGCGAAGGCAAATGCCCATTTTCAAGTGGTATAGTTAAGAGCGTTTCCGGTGGCGGTACTTCTAACCGCGATTGGTGGCCAAATTTGTTGAACCTCAACATTTTACGTCAGCATTCTTCTTTATCTAACCCGATGGATAAGGATTTTAATTATGCTGAGGCTTTTAAATCTCTCGATTTAGATGCCGTTAAACAAGATATTTTCGAATTGATGACCACTTCTCAGGAGTGGTGGCCGGCCGATTATGGTCACTACGGACCGTTTTTTATCCGTATGGCTTGGCACAGTGCAGGAACCTATCGTATCGCTGACGGTCGTGGCGGCGCAGGTTCAGGCTCACAACGTTTTGCTCCGCTCAACAGCTGGCCGGATAACGTAAATCTCGATAAAGCACGTTTGCTTTTGTGGCCAATCAAACAGAAATACGGTAAAAAGATTTCCTGGGCTGACCTTATGATTTTAGCCGGAAACTGTGCTCTGGAATCGATGGGTTTCAAAACGTTTGGTTTCGCAGGCGGACGCGACGACATTTGGGAACCTGAACAAGATATTTATTGGGGTTCTGAGTCTGAATGGTTAGGCGATAAACGTTATGAAGGTGACCGTGAATTAGAAAATCCGCTCGCTGCGGTTCAAATGGGACTTATCTATGTAAATCCTGAAGGTCCAAATGCAAATCCGGATCCGATTGCAGCTGCGAAAGATATTCGTGAGACTTTCGGACGTATGGCGATGAACGATGAAGAAACCGTTGCTTTAATTGCCGGCGGACATACTTTCGGTAAATCTCATGGTGCTGCTGACCCTAATAAATACGTTGGTCGCGAACCTGCCGCTGCTGGAATTGAAGAAATGAGTTTGGGTTGGAAAAACTCATACGGAACAGGAAACGGTGAATTTACCATCGGTTCAGGTCTTGAGGGTGCTTGGACTAAAACTCCGACTCAATGGAGCAATAACTATTTCGAAAATTTATTTGATTACGAGTGGGAGTTGACAAAAAGCCCGGCAGGTGCACATCAATGGAAGCCAAAAGGTCAAGCCGGTTCGAATAGTGTTCCTGATGCACACAATGCAGAGAAACGTCACGCTCCGATGATGTTTACCACAGATTTATCCTTACGTTACGACCCGATTTACGAAAAAATCTCCCGTCGTTTCTACGAAAATCCGGATCAGTTCGCTGATGCTTTCGCTCGTGCGTGGTTTAAATTAACTCACCGCGATATGGGTCCGAAATCTCGTTATTTAGGCGCTGAAGTTCCTGCTGAAGAATTGTTATGGCAAGATCCGGTTCCGGCAGTTACACACGAATTAGTTAACGATACCGATGTTGCTCAATTGAAAAAAGACATCTTGGCAAGCGGTTTAAGCGTTTCAGAATTGGTTTCAACGGCTTGGGCTTCTGCTTCAACATTTCGCGGTTCCGATAAACGCGGCGGTGCTAACGGTGCTCGTATTCGTTTGGCTCCGATGAAATTCTGGAAAGCGAACAATCCTGCTCAGCTTTCAAAAGTTTTGGATGCACTTGAAGCTGTTCAAGCAGCATTTAACGGTGCTCAAAAAGGAAACAAACAGGTTTCTTTAGCTGATTTAATCGTTTTAGGCGGTTGTGCTGCCATCGAAAAAGCGGCAAAAGATGCGGGACACGATGTATCGGTTCCGTTCACCCCGGGAAGAACAGATGCTACGCAAGCACAAACAGATGTTGAATCATTTGCAGTATTAGAACCAATCGCTGACGGTTTCCGCAACTACTTAAAAGGTTTATACACTGTTTCAACAGAAGAATTGTTGATTGATAAAGCTCAGTTGCTCACCTTAACTGCACCGGAAATGACGGCTTTAGTCGGCGGTTTGCGTGTATTGGAAACCAATTATGACGGTTCAGCATACGGTGTACTTACCAATCGTCCGGGCAAACTAACGAACGATTTCTTTGTGAATTTGCTTGATTTCGGTACAACATGGAAAGTGTTAGATCCACATTCTCAGGCATTCCAAGGCAGTGATCGTAAAACCGGAGAAGCAAAATGGACCGCAACTCGTGTTGATTTAATCTTCGGTTCAAACACAGAACTCAGAGCTTTAGCGGAAGTTTATGGCTGTGTTGACGGTGAAGAAAAATTCGTGAACGATTTCGTAGCAGCTTGGAATAAAGTAATGATGCTCGATCGTTTTGAAATAGCTTAAAACACCAAGTGTTTGTCAGGTGATGAGGGCAGTCCGTTAAAGGGCTGCCTTTTTTTATTTATGGATTGGATTTAAAACGGAACGCAAAACCGTTTCTGTACGGGCCGACATGAACAAAACCTTTAATCACTGAGTCGGCTGAGTTGTGAACAATTTTTAAGGAATGGGTATTGCGAATTACCGTTGCTTCCGAGCAAAAGAGAGTGTTTTCGTAGAGAATTTCTTCGTCAGTTTCAAATGTCCAAGCGAGTGGATATTCAAGTTGCTTATCACTTACATAGCTTGATGTATCACTCGTTATTGCACGTAATAAAAGGGTATCACCCAAACCAAAACGGAGAGAATCGACTTCGACACGTAAGATTCTGTTATTGGAAAAATCGAGTTCAATAGGTGAAAAACGGTTCGAAGTAACCGTATCCACTCTTAAATTGATAAGACTTCTTTCAATTGATTTATGAAAAGAGACGCATTCTATGGAATCACTTTGTTGCAGAGCAAAAACCTTCACCGTTGCGTTTCCTTTACTCAATCCTTTCAAATAAAGGTATTGGTTTGATGAGCGAATTTCTACATGGCTACTATCTGATGTGGCAGAAAGTACATATGGGATATACGAAGCGTTTGCGCAACCATACGTTGCTGACCAATAGTTTGCCATATTAATTACAACGGAGTCGCCAACAGCGAGAGTGAAATCAGGGACTTGATTAACCACCTGAAACGTTCCTGTGGAGCCGTTTGACATAAAACATTCATCAAAATAAGAACAGGATGAAATGCTTAATCCAATCAAACAGATAAAGAAAAAAACGAGTTGTTTGCCGGACAACTTAGGCATGTGTAAGAATCCTTTTTCTCAAACGGCTTAATGATACAGGAGTAATTCCCAGATATGATGCGATATGGTAAAGCGGAACACGCTGGAATAATTCGGGACGAGATTTTAAGAGTTTTTTATAACGTTCTTCCGGATTTAGGATTTTAAAATCGTCGAGAGAATTTTGGTTTTCAGCCAATAATAAGCTGCTGAATTGCATTATCATAGTATTGAGTTTAGGTACACGTTCTATGAGAGCTTTACTTCGCTCTTCGTTTCCCAAGGCAATAACAGAATCTTCGAGGCAATCCAGATAAAAATCGGAAGGTTCTTTGGTAACATAACACGCCGGATTTATAGATTGATTTTCAGTGTAAAATTCAGTGGTTTTTTCTTCTCCGTCGGTGATGTAATAGCTTCTTACACAACCTTGAAGCACAAAAAAGCAATCGTTTGCAAAATCTCCGGCTTTTAAGAGCACGGTTCCTTTTTTATAAACCTGAATAAAATTTTGAGCATTTATGGTTTGGATTTCATCATCAGTTAAATTGATGTAGCGGCTGATGAACTCAATTATTTTTGCATTGCTATCCATTTTAAACGGGCTATAATCACTTATTATCTTTTGTTAAGAAGGTAAATCTGCTTTGGTTTCTAAGTTTGATGTAACCAAAACAATACAGGATACATTTATGAAAACCATCAGTTTAACCTTTCTGCTTGCTATGTTAATAACAAATAGCATCTTTTCACAAGAACTTTCCACAAAAAGTGAGAAAGAAACCCAAGAATTTACTCAATCAATCAGTATTTGTCCGATTGCGATTGCATTTGGGATTTACTCCATGAACTATGAATATTTGGCAAAGAATCATCATGGTTTTATGATTCGTGCTGATTATGAGTCTATTTTTCCGGAATACTCTGCAGCAAATATTGATGCCCATGCAAAAGCGGTAATTCTCAATTATCGATATCACTTAAAAGGCGGAATGAAATCGATGTTTATAGGTGCCTTTTCTCGATTCAGAGAATTTAACGGTGAGGGCGCCCTGAATAATCAGGGATTTGATTTTAGTATTAAAGAAATGACATTGGGTGCGAATGCTGGAAAGAAATGGATTATGCATAACGGATTTACATTCACTTTTGCTCTGGGTTATGGCAGAATGTTTGATGATTTGAACGCAAAAGGAGCTACTCAACCGGAATTAGATTCAATTCATACGTTTAAGAAAGACTATGATTTATATACCGGATTTTTCGGTGAGGTGTCGATTGGATATACGTTTTGATGTAAACATAGAGACTCGAGTTAATGCGTGAGTCCCGAAAATGTAAGTAATTGATTCACCGATACGTGTATACATGCGTATTCATAAATCACAAAAGATGCCCGTAACCACGGGCATCTCTCATTTATCACAATCAGCTATTTAAACCCAAATAGTAAAGGGAAGAAGAACGTTACGAAAAACGTCCAAATACTGTAAATAGGCAGGAAAAACGCGATACTATCCGCAACCGAATTCAGTTTTTCTTTGTTTTTGGTTGATGCAAACAGTCGGTAACTCACGATGAGCAAATTCACTAAAATCAGCACATTGCTGCCAAAAACAGCCAGACGATTGGGGGTAATTCCCCATTCAGATATTCTGAAAATAATTGCTGAAAGTGCAATCCCGTTTACTAAAATGGTAACGATAGAAAGAGCGAACAAAACAATAACAGACCAAGTGTTACTGCCGTTTTTTGTACTTTCAGCAACGGAAAATAAGATTAAAGCCATCACACCAATTAATAATACATTAAATAAGATGAGGAAATCCCGATCGTTAAACGGGTCTTTTCCGGCAAATAAAACGGCTCCTAAATAGACGCTCACCATCACCAACACTAAAGGAGTAAATACTTTTGCAATAATCGGTGATACTTTATTAACCAATTGTGGATTTGTTCGGACTAAAAAACTGGCAGCGATTGGAACTGCCGCTAATCCCCAAGTTCCGACGGTATGCATATAGACATCAATAATGTTAATCTGAATCAACAAAAACAGATTAATGGTGATAGCTGTCATGATTCCGCCCGAAATCATAATAATGGTCGTCATGACAATGAAATCGCCGTTAAATTGAAGAAAAGCCAATCTTTTACTGAAATCATTGAACGCATTCCCTGAAAAAGAAAAGCCCCAAACCGTCCATAAAAACAAAGGGAGATGAATACAAGCCAAAATATAGGTTTGTGTAGATTCGCCGTTTGGTAAGCCGTTTATATAAACTGAAGCAATCAGAAAAACTCCGAAAACTCCTAACCATTTTTTAGGCCTTGCATTATTTTTCCAAAGGAAAAACGCAGATAATGCAGGAAAAACGATAAATCCGATATTGCGTTGATAAAAGAAATCCTCTGAAAGTGCGAAAATAGCAGGGAATTTGGCTAATAATCCTGCAAGAAAAGCTGTAATCAGAATAAAATATAGTTCGGATTTACTTCCCCAATTAATTTCGGATTGTTCATAGTTTAGACGCTCGTGCCATATTTGCGCGGTCAGATTCTCCTTAATCTCAGGATAGAGCACATTAAATGCTTGTTTAAAATCCGACTTATTATCTCGGAATAACTTTTCCAGTTCTGATGGATTGTTTAGATGTTGAAGGATGCTGTTTTTCATAGGTTTATCTTTAGATATGATTGGATAGTACAGTAATTTTTTGGGAAGCAGAATGAATATGTTTTGAAAAAGTACTTTGAAAAACAAAGTATAAAATCAAAAAAAAGCTTTCCCGTTTAGCGATAGTTATAAAGCGTTTTAACAGGTGTCTGCCTAATGATATTCGTGTAAGAAATACGTGATTCATACTGTTTATTTTTGAGCGTTTATAAGTGATTCAAGCGCTTTTAAATGATTTTCGAACGCCGCTTTACCTTCATCGGTCATAAAGTATTTGGTGTTAGGTTTACGACCAATAAACGTTTTTTCAACATCGATAAAACATTCAGCCTCAAGTGCTTTTAGGTGACTAGCCAAATTTCCGTCAGTTACATCGAAATACTCTTTCAATGTGTTAAAATCCAGAAAATCGTTCACGGCCAGCGCTGACATAATGCCGAGCCTGATTCGGTTTTCAAAGGCTTTATGTAATCCGTTGATGGAAATTTTCACAGCTTATGTCTCACGTAAAGAATCAAACCATAAATAATGTGCACTAAGCCGAAACCTGTTGCCCAGAAATAGAGAGAAAACTCGATAAAGAATGTACTTAGCAGTCCGAGAATCAATTGAGCTAAGCCCATCCAGCTAACTTCCGTATAAGTCAATTTTCCGGCGCTGATTAAAGCAAGTCCGTAAAAGATTAAACTGACGGGTAATGTGAGTCCGCCTAATTGAAGGTTTAGGAGTGAAAAAATGAGAATACCGCCGCTTAGGAGAGGAATGGACATAGTGAATAAAATGCGTCTGGAATTCGCGCTCCAAGCTTTTTCACCGTTTTTCTCGGCATTTTTTTTCGAGAAATAAAAAGCTGTTATCGCAGCAATCAGAAAGAGAGAAAAGGCAGAGTAAATCACTTCATTTGGGATAACTGCAGAAAGTGAATCCGGATTAAAATCAAACGTAGTTGAAACCAGATAAGTAGCTGCTAAAGCGTATAAACCTGCAAAAATTCCCGCCCAACCGGAAAGTAGTTTGAACTTCGAGGAGCGTTCCATCATGGAACGAATCTCAGAAAGGTCTTTAGTATAATCGTTTTCTTTTTTCATATAAAAGTACTTTGTATTTCAAAGTTAATATAGAAATCGAAACTGAGCAAATGAAATTTTATCGTGAGTCAAATTACGACTGAATCAGGTTTTACATTTCAGCTTTTATACACATCCGGATTGAATGCTTCCATATAGATTTCAGGCTTTTTGAGTGCAGTAAATCCGTATTTCTTATACAAATAACTTGCTGTTGAAGTGAGTAAAATCCAACGGCGTAATTGTTGTAATTCGGGATGATTCATTACAGCATCCATCAATAATTTTGAGAGCCCTTTCCCGCGATAGGATTCTAACACATAGACATCACCCAAATAAGCAATTGTGGCGAAATCGGAAATAACACGTGCATAAGCGATTTGTTTTCCTTGATGAAAGAGTCCAAAATTCAAGGAATTTTGAATAGAAGTTTTAACTTTTTCGATGGGAATGCCTTTGCTCCAACCGGAATGATTACACAAAAAATCGTGAATGGCAGTTACATCCATTTTTGCGGAGTCGGTGCTGAGTTGGAATTCTCCAAACGTGTGTTCAATTGGTTTGCTCATTCCGAAAAGTAATAAAGGAAAGCGGAAATAAAATCAGTAAATGATGAACTCAGGTTAACTTTTTCGTTTGATGATGAATCCGTTTTCAATCACATCAAAACCGACTTTAGGATAATATTCCATTGCTCCCGGTGCCGATAATAGGATGAGTGCGGTTTGCTCGCTGATTTTATCTTTTGTAAGCTCGATTAATGTTCGCCCGATTCCTTCTTTTTGATAGGTTTTATGCACGGCCAAATCAGACAAATAACAAGCGTAACAGAAATCGGTAAGTGACCTTGCAATGCCCACTAACTGTTCATTATCCCAAGCTGAAATCACCAAGTTGGAGTTCTCATACATGGATTTAATGCGTTCAATATCTTGAATCGGACGAATGAGCCCTGAACTTGCATAAAGATCTATTATAGATTTCGTTTCAGGAATAAATCCCGTTTTATATGTGATTTCGGGCATGTCTATTTAATTTTCTGTTTTATTGTAGGATGTAATGACGATTGCAGGTATTGGTTGGGTATATGAAACGTTTGGCATTTCAAAGTGATTTCCTATAAAATTGTTACAAAGTTTAATAAATGTAACGCCCTTAAAATTAGCACTATCTGCCAAATGTTTTATATACCGTGTTAGGTGCTGGGCTTTATTCATTTTCAATCACTTACGTTTATTTTGTGCACTTATTTTTGTTTAAACAGGGTCGGCAATCTTCCCGTGCGTTTCGTTTGTGCAGGCATACTCTTTGACAAGTTTTGGATTGAGCGTTGTCTCTTTGAACGACTTGGCAATGTGTATGACTGCGAAGCGTGGGCTATTCATCTTCCTCGTCGTCTTCCTCGTAATTAAACTCAACTTTACTTTGAATAATTATCTCATCAAGAATATCATTTAAGAGTCCAAGTTCAACAGCTTTATTAAACCTATTGGTCAATTCTTGTATGTTTATTATTTCTTCGATGCAGGATACATATTTATCGACAATTGCTTTAATAGAATACTGTTTCTCTGCATTCTCTCTTATTTTTGTAAGTAAAGATTCTGGTGTCTCTTCTGATTTAACAACGAATGTTACTGGGAATTTTTCTAATTTATCAATGTCAAGGAAATATTTTTTTACATCTGTAGTTTCTGTAACCTGAAAAAATCTTCCTAGTGGTTTCATTACAAAATCAATTCCACCATCATTTGCATTGGTTCTTCCAGTTTTATAAAGTTTTAGATTCTCTTCTTCGATTTCTTCAAGTTCAAATCCAAAATATACAGTTTGGTCGGAATAGAAATATTTTAGAATAGAGAAACTAACAATTTCAAATATTCTCGCATCTACGTTTGGCGCAAGTAAACCTAAAACAAATTCAGAAGTTTTTGGGGTTTGTTCATCCTCAATCTCTTTTAATTGTTCACATGTTTCAATGAACTTTTCAAATGAACCTTTTTTGACTTCAACGTAGGTATCAATAATTTCTATCACAGCTATCGCAAGGTTAAAACTGGTTTTGTTTGCTTTAACTTTTGTCAAATTTTCATTAAACCAATATCTGTTAGTTTCAGGAACTCTTATTATAGGAGTAAATTCACAGGTTGGGAAGAATTTTTTAAATTCCTCATTCATTCTATGATTTAAAGCGTGATTCTGAAGTTTTGAACCAAATGGTAATTCTCTTTGACGTTTGAATAAATCAGAAAATTTAGCACCATCATACTCAGAGTATCCTTTTTTATTGTGATAATCATTGTTTATATAATCCTCAATCAGAACATAGATTGCATAAAGATTCCCAAAACTCCCTCGGGACTTCGAACCTTTATTTGCTGATTTAGTCTTGATATTTATATACTGTAATAATTCACTGTTTTTGAAAATCTGTTCTGCATTGTCTCCAAAATGTTTTACAAGAATTTCATCGATTTTGTCTGTAAATGGGTGTCTCATATTTTAGGCTCAAATAATGTTTGTTGTTGAAAATTTTTAATTTCGTAGGTCTTTGGTTCTTTATGCAGTTTTTCACCGTTTAATTCTGATAAACCTTGTACTCGTCTTAATCCAATTTTTGCAAATTCGTCATTTATCTCAATGCCAATAGATTTTCTACCTAGTTTTTTTGCAACAAATGAAGTTGTAAAAGTGCCAGAAAAAGGGTCTAAAACAAGGTCGCCTGGATTTGAACTAGCCTTAATAATCCGTTCCAACATGGCAATTGGTTTCTGAGTCGGGTGATTTTCATACTCATCCATTCTATAACGTACTCTTGGAAATTCCCAAACATTTCCAGGCACTTTTTCATTGCTATATGGTTGCGGAGGATTTTTTCGATAATCAATAAGCTTTCGTTTTGCTCCTGTTTTAGCCTCTACCTTAATGTCATCAGAATTAAAAGTATAATTCTTTCTGTCTTTGACACAAAAAAGTATTGGTTCATACATTGAACCATAGAAATTTTTAGCTTGAACTCCAGAACTGTCATAAGACCAAACAATCCTTGAAAGAATATTTATTTTATCTCTTAAGTAAATATCGAAATATGGTATAAACTGAGTTGATGTCATAACGTAAAAACTCCCAGTTGGTTTTAGCTTTTTTAAGCATAAGTCTATCCATTGATAGCACCAATCTAAATAAGATTCATCCGTTGCCCATTTGTCTTTTAGACCGTTAAAATCCTTTCCAATATTATAGGGTGGGTCTACGAATATTAAATCAATACTTGAGTCTTTTATTTCATTTTCTAGAACTTCCAGTGCATCACCCTGATAAATAAGGTGTTCTTCATGTACATGCTTAATCATGATTCTCCTTTTTTTGATAATAAACTCTCTTTTCTGCAACTTTTAAAGCATCTTCGCCATATTCTTCGTCTTTAATCTCATAGATTATTTTATCACTTAACCAATCAATAGTAAGTTCCTTTTCTGGTACATTAAAGTACGTTGCAAAGTTTCTCACTTGTTCCTTTGTTGCTTTTCTCTTGCCATTCTCAATTTTACTCAAAATTGCTTGGTCAATATCAAGATGAAAAGCCACAACCCTAAGTGGTTCATTTTTCTTCTCTCGAAGTGCTTTAATTTTTAATCCAAAATCACTCATGTTTTGAATAAATTCATTTTGACAAAAATAGTCAAATTAATCACAGGTTAAAAAGTTAATTTCAAAAGTTATCAATTCGTTTTCAACAGTGGGTTGGCAAAAATTGCACTCTTTGGCAAGATTTGGTTTGAGCATCGGCTCGTGGGGCTTGACAATGTGTGCAATGAGCGTTGGCAATTATTTTTTCTTGCGGGTCGGTAAAACAAAAATTCCATCAAGTTTGCACTGTCGTTCGTTTTTTCAACCTTGCACCTAACGGTTAGTGCATGTTGCGGAGCGGATTTCGAAGAGCGTTCATGTCCGGCAGGACTGAACGACGATGCGAGAATCCGCGGACGGCGCACCACCAAACCCCGCTATGCAATATGCACTGTGTTAGCTGTAGGCCTTTTGTTTTCAAATTATTTCTTCTTCTAAATTCATCATCATTTTGTAGTGTCCTTCGTGGTTAGTCAACACAAAAATGTCTTTAAACACTTTTTTGTAAGATTCGATTGTCCTGTCTTGAAGCTCAATAAATAAGTCATCACTGACACTATGCGAACCGTCATTAATCCACGAAATTAAAGACCTACATATTTCTTGTTCTTCTTTAGTTTCAAATTTTAGAATTAAATCATCGTCTCCATATTTGCCAAGTAATTTGAAATAGTTTTCTATAATTCTTCGCATAATATTTTGGATAGTAAGGTTTGATTTGATTCCTTCACTTTTCAATTCTTGCCATAGAAGTTCGTATGATGATTGTATTGGATTGTCCATTTCAAAACTCTGCAAACTTGTAATCTTTTCATTTTTTCTTAAAATCCAAAAGTTAGTCTTATTGCAGAACTTTGTTCTACCATCTATAAAAGAAACTTCTTTGTGAAAATATACATTGTGTGTTAATAGAATTAACTGTTTTATGTTTCCTGTATCTGCCTTTATATTCTTGATTATTTCTTTGATAAGAGTGCTTACAACAAATAAAACATTGCTATCTAAACTGGAAATTGGGTCGTCAATTACTAAGATTCTCTCATTATTTACTTCATCTTCTGAAATACCACCTTTTGCAAGTTGTAAATAGTACAAGAATGTTATGAAAGTAATTTCTCCTTCACTCAATGTCGTTTCTGCAACTGTGCCATCTTCACGCAAAATTTGATAATATCCTTCTTCGGCCGCAGGAACAATTTCAAAGTTCAGAAAACCGTAAGATTTTAAAATTCTATTGATTTCATTAATTGTTGGCTGGATGCTTGTAACGTTTTTACTTAGGTCTTTAATTTCAGCGTCTAGTTTTTTAAATTCTAATACTTTCGCTTTGTATTGTGTGTCAAGGTTAGCAATACCCTTTTCTAAACCACTATTTTGATTGTTGAATGTTGTTATTTCTGCTTTGTATTCTTCAATTATATACTTCCAAATTGCCTTAATTAGATTGTTTCTTTCAGTAGAGTAGTTTGTAACAATGTCGTTGTGTTTTTTTATTTCTTGGTTGGCTTGAGAAATCAATTCAGTTATTAAATCCGATTGCTCTTTAATTGGAATTAATACTATACTTCGACTTGGTTCTTTAATCTTATTTAGAAGATATTCGCTGTTTGTTGTGTTTTGGCTTATTAATGTTTTTAAGTAAGCTGAAAATTTGTCAATGTTAAGTTTCGAATTATTGATAGCTTTTTGATTTGCTTCAATTGTATTTAACTGATTAATGATATTTAGAGTTAATGTGCTGTATTCCTGCTTTATCTCTTTGAGTAGTTTTATATCATTCAAATATGTTTCATCAAAAAAACTTTCAATTTGTAACTTGAAATCATCTGTTATTGTTTTGTGTTGACAAAATGGACAAATATCATCTTGTATATACTCTCTACCCTGATTAACCCAGTCGTTGATATTTAACTTCTGAATTAACTTAGCAATATCCACATCAGCTTTTCCTACGATTATCTTTTTCCAAATTTGATTCTTTTCTATTTCTAATACTCTTTCAAACGAAATTTGACTAATTGGTTCTATTCTTTGTGGCTGCTGTCCAAATATTGTTTTTGCTTTTTCTCTTAAATTTTCAAATGTATCTAAAGGAGCAGTGTTTGTTGTCGTTTCATGCAAAAGTTTGATTTTAAATGATTCTTTTTGTAGCGAACCTACAAATGCTTCTTTAAAGTTATTTTCATTTTTTTTATAGACTTTTGTCCATGTGGTTTCTTTAAAATCGTTTTCTAGTTTCTCCTTGTCTGCCTTTAATTTTTCTAAAGTTTCTCTTTTTTGTATTCCCTCAGCTTTAATTGTTTTCAGCTCTTCGCTTTTTTGTTCAATCACTTTTATTTGGTCAGCGGTTGCTTCTCCAAGAGTGAATACTCCGTTTAACTTTCCTTTTCCAAAATTTCTATTTCTAAATTCTTTATTGTAAACTAATACCTTCAAGGGCAATTCATTTTCACAAGTCAATGAGCAGCTATTGAATTTTGGGTCTGAGCTATCTTGAATGAAGTTTGAAATAGTCGTCTTTCCACAACCATTAGCACCATAAATGAAGTTTACTTTTTTCAAATCGTTAATTTGAACACCATGACTATCATATGTTGCTACATTTTTTATGTCAATTGATTGTATCATTTTTCAAATGTGTCTATCTATGGTTTCGGTCTTTTTAGGCTTACAGCTAACTTAGTTATATGCGCGCTTTTTCGTCCATTTAGTGCACATATACTCCGAAATGGGCGGTATATGTGCACTAAACGTTTCGTTTTTATTTCAAAGCAGTATACCTAAGTGTTCCTTATTTATCAAGGTGTTTTGCTAATGAGGAGAATTATATAAAACGGACTCGCTCTCATCCATAAGGGATAGGAGCGGCATCCTTTTTAGAGCATCAGCTAAAGACGTCAGTAAATGCTTCATAGAATCATCCCTTTGCAGGATTGAACTGTTTTTGGAGCGAGGGGATATGGCCAACGAGAAAAATCAAGGGTGATAGTACTTAAACAGCTTGGCAATAGACTTCCATCATTCCATAAGTGGTTTTACCATACAAAGCAGTGTTCGTTTTGCTAATTCGTTGCTCTACGTGATCAAAGATATCTTGATTGATAGATATCCAATTCGTTTCACCATTTGGCCCGGCAATGAATCCATCTAATGTGATAGGTTTACATGAAATGATGTTCCCCATATGGTTACTGCATTGTCTTGAAAGTTGAGTTGCTTTTAAGCTTACCAGTCGGATGACTGCTAACGAACTAAATGCAGATAAAATGGAGAGTGGAAAGGGGCAATGTACTGTTAAAGTTTTCTTGATATCATTCTTAAGCAAGTTCAACACTTTTTTATTCGGTGTAGAATGAAAAAAGCCTCAAGATTTATCAACTACATAATTCAATTCTGTTACACCGCTGGCAAATTGACGAGTTTCAGGTGATAAAGTTAGTTTCAATGTTTTATCAACAGCTGAAAACAAGGAAATGCCTTTTCCAAGAATAACCGGATTCACAAATAGCCAAAAACCGTCAATCAAGTTATGTTGAAGCAGGGAATGTGTTGCTCTTGGGCTACCAAAAACTAAGATTTCACCTTCAGTGCGTTGTTTTAAAGCGTTTATTTCCTCGATTAGATTCTCGCTAATAATGGTTGTATTGGGAATCTCAGAACCTTTCATAGAGCTGGATAACACTACTTTGTGTGCGCCTTTGTACCATTCTGAGTGAACCTTATCGTGTTTTGATGCATTGGGTTTGTCGGCTGCCGTTGGCCAATAGGCTTCCATCATCCCGAAAGTGGTTTTGCCATACAGGGCAGTGGTTGTTTTACCGATTCTTTTTTCTACGTGATCAAAGATTTCCTGATTGATAGAAATCCAATTCATTTCACCATTTGGCCCGGCAATAAAACCGTCGAGTGAGATATGTACAAATGAAATGATATTCCCCATACTATTACCGCTTTAAGTTGAAGGTTGAGTCGCTGATGCACTAATTAACTGAATGAATAATAGGGAAATAGTTGTGAAAAAAAAGCTAGTACCTATCCGAGATTGGCGTTAATAGCAAAATTGAAATCATATTTAATGCTTGCAACTTTTTGAAATGAATATTAATCAAAAATCCGTGCAGAACGTAAGTTATAGGCATAAAAAAAGCCGTTTTAAAAACGGCTTTAAAAGTAATTAATTGGTGAATTCGACTACGTGTCCACTTACGGTTAGGGTTCGTTTAATGTAGAATACAAATACAGTTTCAACATGTTGTTCGAACGTTAGATTTACGACAGCTCGTGCTTTACCGTCCAAATTGGCTTTGGCATACATATCAGCTTTTGCATCTTCCAATAATTTAGTTTCAGCTTTTCCGCCGAAGCCCATAATATAACTCACCGTTGAGCTGCCTGAGACCTTATCAACAACTTTAAAATTGTTTTGGCTTAATTCTACATTTGTAATGGTTGCATTGTTGTTTTGTACATATCCAACGTGGTATCCACAGCTTGATATAAATACGCTAAGCAATAATAATCCGAATAGTGATTTTAGATTTTTCATGGTTTTTTAATTGAGTTGTAGTGTCTGTGTAATGAATGGTTTTAAACTGAGGTCAGTTTTTTTATTCAGAAATCTCTTTCGGATGAATCGAATTTTGGTTTCAAAAAAAATAGTATCTCTTTGCTATACAGCGATTTATTTGACAGAACTGAGTAAAGCAACAGTTTGCATCAGTAAAAAATGGTACAAATACATTGCTTCCTTGATGTATCCATTCATGTTTTTAGGTAATGAAAAAATCTTTGCTGTGTGTGTACATAAAAAAAAGTCACCCTGTAAAAAACAAGGTGACTTCAAACTAGGTTGTTAAAACAAATTAAAGTGCAGCTAAGGCATCTTTAACAGCAACTGACAGTGGTGTTGTTGGACGACCAATTAAGCTTGATAATTGTTTACTGTCATCAAATACATCACCTTTAGAAACACTAACATCCCAGCCGGCAATAGCAGCAGCAAAGCCTTCCGGCAATCCAAAGCCGGTTAGAATTTCGGCGTATTTGGCTTCAGGTAAATTAGAATAAGGAATGTTTTTTCCGGTTTGTGCAGAGATTTCAGCAGCTAAATCGGCAAGAGTAAAAGAAACATCACCCGCTAATTCAAAAGTTTTGCCCTGTGTTGATTCTTTCGTAACAGCAGCAACAACAGCCTCAGCAAAATCCTGACGTGTGGCAGCAGAAACCTTACCTTCACCGGCACTTCCGATAAATGCGCCGCCGGCTAAAGCGCCACCGATTGAAGCTGTATAGTTTTCTGTGTACCAACCGTTACGCAAAATAGTAAAAGTAATGCCTGATGCTTTTAAAGCGGCTTCGGTTTCTAAATGTTCGCCCGCTAAACTTAGGGAAGATGTATCGGCGTGTAATAAGCTGGTGTAAACAATCCATTTAATGTCTGCTTGTTTAGCAGCTTCTAAAACGTTTTTATGTTGTACAGCGCGTTGGCCAATTTCGGAGCTTGAAATTAATACTAAACGGTCGATTCCTTTTAAAGCTTCAGCTTGAGTCTCAGGTTTAGCATAATCGAAAGAACGTACTTCAACACCAAAATCGGCTGCTTTTTCAGGGGTTCTTACTAATGCTACAATGTTTTCCGCACCAATTTTGTTTTTGAGTTCAGCAACAACCAGGCGTCCTAACTGACCTGTTGCACCTGTTACGGCTATTTTCATGAGTGTTCCTATTCGGCTATAATATGATTACAAAATTCAATTAGATTACAAAAGGTTTTTTACTTACTTTTGGTTAGTTAAAATTAAAAAGTAAGTTTCCTTTACACAAGAACTGAGAAAAAAGTGGGTGACTTACCCCGAAGTAAGTAATATTAAAAATCAATGACTTATGGATGAAAATATTTTAAAAAAATATAGCAATAGCGATGAATGTCCGGTTAGAAACGTAATTGATCGCATTGGCGACAAATGGTCGATGTTGGTTTTAATGGTTTTAGAAGAGGCAGAAGTGCTTCGTTTTAATGAGATTTATAAGTGTATTGATACGATATCACAAAAAATGCTAGCTGTTACACTAAAAACTTTAGAAGCTGATGGTTTGGTACAGCGAACTGTTTATGCTCAGATTCCACCAAAAGTAGAGTACACACTTACACCGATGGGGAAAACCTTATTACCGCATTTACACGCACTGGCTGATTGGGCTAAAAACAATATGAATGAGATAAAAGAATCCAGAGAAGTATTTGCGCAAACGGGGAGTTAAGCATTCTTTCTCATAATTCTAATCTCACTAAGTACACGGTGTAAGCCAGATAACTAATAAATAATAAACCGGCTTCCCAACGATCTAGGCGTTTTCGAGTTCCGGTTAACATGGCAATCAATAAAAAAATAGTTCCGCCTAATAAAATATATAAATCTGTATTAAAGACTGCTGAATAGGAAATCGGGTTGATGATTGAACTCAAGGACAGGATAAGCAGAATGTTGAAGATATTAGAACCTATGACATTTCCAATGGCAATGTCACTGTTTTTCTTAGTAGCGGCAACAATCGAGGTTACTAATTCGGGTAGTGAAGTTCCTGCTGCTACAATAGTAAGCCCAATTATTTTTTCACTTACGCCGAGAACGTGAGCAATATCAATACTATAATTCACCACTAATTGTCCGCCAATAATTAATCCGGCTAAACCGCCAAGAATAAGTGTCGACATTTTAAAAGTTGATAAGCTTGCGTGCAGTTCTGTTTCTGAAGAATCAGCTTTAAGTTGAGTGAATACATACATCAGAAATAAAAGGAATAAAACCAGAAGAATCAGTCCGTCTGTTAAACCGAGAACCAATGTATCTGTAAGGAAAAAATCGTTAGCTAATACTAAAAACAAAACCGTAACCAATAATGAAATCGGGATTTCTTTCCAAGCGGTTGAAGATTGAACAGAAATAGGGAATATGATACCTGCCAATCCCAAAATGATGAATAGATTAAAATTATTACTCCCAATAATATTGCCTAAAACGATATCTGAGTGATTATTTACGGATGCAAAAATGTTTACCACTAATTCAGGGGCAGATGTGCCGAATGCAACAATGGTTAAACCGATAGCTAAATCAGAAACCTTGAATTTTCGAGCTAAAGCTGAAGCTCCGTCAACAAGCCAATTGGCACCAAAAATAAGTGCAGTAAATCCTGTTACAATGAAAAAAAGCGAAGTAAGCATAGATGTCTCCAATCTTCTCGAAAGGTAATAAATCGCTTGTTATGGCTTATATGGCGCGAAAAATATTTTATCTGTTCGCAATGCGGTTAGTTTTGATAAGAATAGTGTCCGATAATTGTATAGTTAAATAACATGTCTTCTTCTTCCTGTCCGCCACCGATATTATGAATAATGAGCGGACGTTTTCCGTCAGGCGTTTTATGAGTTGAAACCAATCCAATATGGGTGATTCCGCCGCTGAGATTCCAACAAACAATATCACCCGCCTGATAATCATCTGGATTCTGAGTGATAGGTTTCTCAATTCCGAATCGTTTGAAAAACACCATTAAATTGGGAACTCTGCGATGGTCAATATGTTTATCCGTACGCTTTAAACCCCAAATTTTTGGATAGAGTCCAAAATGAGCCGCCATATCTTCATGAACATTTTTTTGTAAATCGATTCCCAATTTTCGATAAGCACGAATTATAACATCGGTACAAACACCTTTGTCTTTTGGAACATCACCGTTTGGGTAAGGGATTGAAAAATAGGTCGGGTCGTATTCAACATGGTCAAACGTTAGTGTGAAAGCAGAATCAGCCAGATTTCTAAAAAATGCTGACTGTGCAACACTCAATTGAATGTTGCACAAAACAATCACAAAAAACAGAACGTGCTTAACCATGTTTGCCTACGTTTGCAAGATTGGATTTATTTCATTTTGATTAATGATAAACCCAACCAAATGAACCAAATAATCTGGAATAGTGCAAAAAGAGCTCCTAAGAATCCCAAAGTCGGTAATACTGTGATGCATCCAATGAATCCTGTAATCAATCCAAGATAGTTCAGGGTTTTTGAGAATATATGATGCTTAATGGCAATTAAGCTCAACAATACAACCCAAACTCCTCCCACTAACTCAATTCCGCCACCGATTCCCTGATGTATGGCTTCAACGGCGAGCCAAAGTTGAGTTGCTTGTTCAGGGTTTGATGTAAATAGGGCATCAACTGAATCTAAACCTACATTCACGATCATTCCGCTGGCTAAAACCAGTAAAGCCCACATCAAACCAAATGCAGTTGAAACGGAGTTCAATTCAGAAGAAGTTTTCTTGAACATGTGGTGTAAACCCAAGGTCAGGAAAACTAAAGCACTTCCGAACGCAATATAAATCACCAAAATCCAGTTTTGATACCCAATCTTTTGCTCCAAAAGGAATTGAACTTTTTCTAAAGTGCTCAGTTTTTCGTCGATGAGCGGTGTAAATAAAAGAAATAGAACGGACAGCCCTAAAACGTAGGTTGCAGCATTAAACAGGGCGGCAAATCCGGCGAATGGAATTAGTCTGAATCGTTTTGGTTGCTCTGAAAGGTTGATGAAAGAGTCGGTTTTCATGTATGTAAAGTGATTTCTGAATAAATAAGCTTTAGAAGCATTTCAGATACAAAGTTCAGAAAGTCACGTGTCGCAATCGTCCGTATTTACGAAATCCGGACACCTTTACGTTTGATGAATGGGAAATTTTAAGGCAATTCTGGTTCCGATAGTTATCTCAGATTCTATTAAAAATTCGCCTTTATGGAAGTGAATGAATTCTTTTACAAGATACAAGCCTAGTCCGCTGCCTTTTTCAGACATGGTTCCATCTGTTGAATCTAATGGTTGAACATCATTTAAGTGATGTAATTTTTCATCACTTATACCAATTCCATTGTCTTTCACATAAATGGTGATAAATCGCTCGTCACTGTCTTGGTAAACGGTAATAAAATCGCCTTTCTGTGAGAATTTCAAACTATTACTTACAAGATTTCGAATCATAGAACGGAACATGTTCAGATCAGCAAAAAGTTGGATTTCGGGTGAAAGCTCATTCCTTAGTTCAATTTCTTTGTTATGAGCAATTACGCTGAGTTCTTCAAAAACCTCGTCGATTAGGCCAAACGGTTTTAAAAAATCAGGATTAAAACGAATGGTTTCTTGTTGGGTTCTCGACCAATCCAAAAGATTTTCCAACAATTCCTGACTTTTTTGAGTGCCCATTTTAATATGCGTGGCGAAACTTGTTAAATCGTTGTCTTTGAATGATTTCTGAACATATTCATATAGCAGTTGTGATAAACTCACCAAAGCAGCAATCGGATTTCTTAGGTCGTGCGAAATTATCGAAAAGAACTGGTCCTTAGCTTTATTAGCTCGTTTAAGTTTGTGATTGCTTCGTTTTAAATCTTCATTTAAGCGTTCTATTTCATGGTTTTGTTCTAAGAGTAGATTGGTAATGCGCTCTGATTTGTTTTTTGAATTCACCAACATGGCAGCAATAAAAACACCTAGTCCTATTATGATTAAGTTAGAAATGAATATGGTCAAAAATGTATAGAACGTTACACTAAGTTGGTCGTCTTCCTGAAAGCCGATCAGGTAACCAACATGGTTCTTTTCAAAATTAATGATGGGAAATAAGGTGATTACATACGTTTTTGAGTTTACCTGAACAGGATACGCTCCGCCTTCATGTTTAGACAATACGTTTTTTAGGGTTTCATTTTTACTGATTCGGGAAGTGATTTCTCCGATTGTAGATTCACCTACTTTTACGGTATCTACATTTTCAATAAATGTATCACTTAAATAATCCGGATTCAGAATAGATTCTCTGTAATTGTGAAGCTCATCCTGAAACAACTTGTTGTAAACTACATCCCGAAGCAAAACAAAGTCGTATTTCGTTTCACTTTTAATCTCCATGATATCGATTATAGCCTGAATAGATAAACTGATTTCTACACTTCCGACATGCTCATTTTTGTAGAATAAAGGGTAAACATATCGAAAGCCGTTAAAAATTCGACCTTCTTCAAACCCGAAAACAGATTTCTGAGTTTTATTTACTGCTTTAACAGTTGGTCTGAAGTCTGATAAATCATCACCAAATTTATCAACCCTATGTAATCGTAAGAAACTGCGGTTATCTTTTAAGTGAAAATGTAGTTGCCGATACTGATGCTTTTGTAATTTTTCATAAAATGCACTGGTTTTACTATACAAGATGTCGTGCAAACGTGCGAAATAAATAGGGTCTTTTGTTCGATTGGCTTCGAATAAAAGATGGGTGATGTCATCGCTGGATAATATTGTTTCCATCAGCAAACGTGCAGGTATCGTGTACGTTTGTGTTACTTTGTCAAAACCGGTTATAGTGCGTTCGTTAATGTTTGCCAAATACTGTGTATACCGTTCTGTAAACAATTTATAAATGACAAAGCTAGACAATCCCAAAACGGTGATTACAAATAGTATGGAAAGTAGCCGCTTCATAAGAGATAATTTTGTCTGAAATTAAGATACATTAATTCCGCACCTCATCAAACAAAATGAGCGAAATCAAAAAACCGGATGTTAACTTTATTTAAGTTGATAAATACTGTTTTCTTCGTGTCCGTTTTGTTGTGAATTAGTGAAGGTTAAACCCAGTTTAGTTAGCAATTTTATGGAATGATGATTATCCGGCTTCGTAATAGCAATAATGTTTTCTATCCTGTTTTCGCGCAATCGTTTTAAATATGCTGAGGCTGCTTCGAAGGCATAACCATTGCCTTCATATTGCGGTAATTGGGCAAAGCCAATATCGGGGTGAGGAAGTGTATCGCGCTGTATAAGTGTTACTAATCCAACTGGTTCGTTGGTAGCTTTCAAGGAGAATACATTGTAAAAGAAATTTGATTTAGCCAGCGCGTTTTGAATGTACGTTTTAGCCGATTCAACGGTACGAATTTTTCTGTCACCTATAAAACGTAACCAACCTTCCGAGTTCATCAATTCAAACAGAAATATTGCGTCATTTATTTGAATCGGGCGGATGTTTAGCCGTTCCGTTTCAAAATGGAGATACATATAAATCTCCTTGCAGATATTTTAGACCCGAATCGCATACAACAGTAACAAGGGTTTTGCCTTTGCCGAGAACTTTTGCTCGTTGGATGGCTGCCCATACATTCGCTCCGGATGTTGCTCCGCCGAGAATGCCTTCAAGTTGAGCAAGATTTCGTGCAGTTTCATATGCGTCTTCATCGCGGACAGAAATCACTTCATCAATTAAATCTTTACGCAGTATGGAAGGTGTGAAGGAGAGACCAATGCCTTCCAGTTTGTGTTTTCCTGATGTGTTTCCGCCTGAAATATTACGAACATGAAAGGGTTCAACGGCAACCGTTCGTAGTGTCGGAATATGCTTTTTTAAGATTTCTGAGTTTCCGGAAATGCAACCGCCGCCGCCCGTAGCCATCACAAATTCATCAATAGATGTCCCTAAGTCCTGAATAATTTCTTGAGCCATGCCATAATAACCTAATTTATTATCGGGATTGTTGATTTGATCCGGCCAAAATGTATTCGGCTCAGCTATGAGTTCTTTTGCACGAGCAATCATTTTATTGATGATATCAGCAGTAAGAATACCGTTTTCGGCAGGAATGAGTTCCACAGTTGCTCCATACGCCTGCATGGTTTGTATTTTCTCTTTTGCAAATCCATTCGATGACACAAAATGCGCCTGATATCCTTTTTTTGCACATACCATTGCCAAAGAACTACCGGTGCTTCCGCCTGTATATTCAACCACTTTCATGCCAGGTTTGAGCAATCCGCGTTTTTCGGCACCTTCAATCATCGATAAGGCCATGCGGTCTTTCATACTACCGGTGAGATTTGCGCCTTCAAACTTCACATAAATATCAGCCGAATTCGAATCCGTAAGTTTTTCTAGTTTGATAAGCGGAGTATTGCCGATGCCAATCATGTTGAAGAATTTAACATGTTTTTTGTTGATTTCCTGAATGTTTAAGTCATTCAGGAATCGTTTTACCTGTTTGGTGAACTAATCGCTAGTTTATAAAATTTGTTTGAGTTTGATGTATTGTAAAAGCATGATGGTTTTGCCGTCTTTTATTTCTCCGGTTTCTATCATGTGCATAGCATCATCTATCGATAGTTCTAATACTTCAATATTTTCTTGTTCATGCTCTAAGCCGCCGCCCTCATTTACTTTCATTTCTTTTTCGTATTCGGCAATAAAAAAGTAGAGAATTTCTGTTACGGAACCGGGCGACATATACGCTTCAAATACTTTTCGGACTTCAGATATTTTATAGCCGGTTTCTTCTTCGGTTTCACGTTTTATACAGTCTTCTGCGTTGTCTCTGTCTAGCAAGCCTGCACAGGTTTCAATTAACATGCCTGTTTCATTGCCATTCACATAAGTTGGGAGCCGAAATTGTCTGGTAAGAATAACGGTCCGCTGGTCTTTGTTATATAGCAATATTGTGGCGCCGTTACCTCTGTCGTAAGCTTCTCTGCTTTGTGTGAGTTTTGAACCGTCTTTTTTTGTGTATTCATACGTGATTTTTCTGAGTATATACCAATTATCAGAAAGCACTTTAGTATCTAAGATTTTTACGTTCTCAAT
>SBGQ01000042.1 GCA_006226965.1 bacterium
TGTTTTATCAAATGCCATAGACTATGCATTTTCCTGTCAAAAATATGGTTAAATGGAAAGGGATAGAGATTTAATTTTGAAGTTGTCCATTCAACCTCAAGTGAGTTTTGCTGAATTAAATCTTTCCATTCTTGTGATGAAAAATAGATATGCGGCAAGTGAACATCATAGCGAGCATTTCCCACTTTGTCCATAAATCGCAATGTCCAATAATCTATTATTGAGTTATTGAGGTGATCTTTAATGACAATCCCTTTTTTCGCCACACGTTTACATTCTTTGAGTAGCTCATTTGAATGCTCCGTATGATGCAATACGTCAATAAGAAGAATAAAATCAAAATAGTTTTCAGGGTAGGGTATGTTTACACCATCAAACTTTGTCACTAAAATTTCACAGTCTTCTCGAACTAAAACATCAATCCCTTCTATCTCAATTTTGGGGTGAATGGATTTTATCGATTTTGCGATTTTGCCGTCTCCACAGCCCACGTCGAGTATTTTACAGTTTTCCTGTAATAAAGAAGCAATATGTTGACTTAAAATGTGAACTCTGCGGTCTTTAATCCTCCACTCATGAAACCACTCTGTTATAGTTTGAAACATTCTAATTATCTTGTTTTTTTAGATTATAGAGCAATTTATCCTTTAAATACCTCAATCCAACTGCAAACCCACCTGAAGCAAAAGAAACAATACTAAGAGTGAATGCTTGTGCGCCTAATAATACACGTGACCAGTGTATGAACACTTGTCCGCTTTCAATATAAGTTTCAATTCCGTTCCAAAGAATAACTAAACCGATGATTGCGAAAAAAACACTTAGAAATAATCCAAAACGAATAAATAAAAAATTGGTTGATTTTCTAATGATTGATTCCGAGCTGTGATTTTGGGCATTTGCGATATCAGAAAGTGTTTGGATGACTCGACCAATAATAAGTAAAATTATGCCGGAAGTTGTTAAAGTTGAAATGGTAATCATTCGATAAATCATCCACTCTTCTAGAGCCGTATTGTTGAAGTAATAGATTAGCGGTTCAATACTATAATAACCTGCAATAAACAGTAATAAAACGGCATTAATAGCAAAGATTCTAAAAGAATTGTAGCCTAAAGCAGCCTCTATAATCACCCTTAAAAAACGAAACCCGTCTTTCAATACACTTAATTTTGATTCACCGACTCGTTCTTCATAAGTCATATCTACTTCTGAAATTTTTAAATTGGAATCAAATAGAGCCTTAACACTCATAGCAGGAGTGAAATGTAAACCATCAGGAAGGGGATAAATACGAGATAGTTTGTCTTTTTTAATAACTCGCATTCCACTGGCTGAATCCGTCAATTCTTGTTTCGATAAGATTTTTATCAGATTTACAAAAATAGTATTTCCTAAACGACGAATTCCCGGCATTTTAGATTGTTTGCCCATTCTGGAACCGATAACGATATCTGCATTCTCTTCTTCCATTCTATTTATCATATCTGAAAAGAATAATGGATCGCACGTGCCGTCAGCGTCAAGAAATGAAACCAAATCTCCGCTTGCTTCATTAAATCCGGTTTTTATAGCTGCTCCGTAGCCTTTGTTGGGAACATAAGCAATGAGTTTAATCTGAGGCTCAAATTGTTTAGCTAGTTCGGGAGTTTTATCCACTGAACCATCAGAAACCACAATAATTTCTACATCTTTAACCAGAGTGTTAGTTATGATGTGCTGTCTGGCAGCAAGACTTCTCTCGATAATGGAGACGATAGCATCTTCTTCGTTATAAGCGGGAATGATAATGGAAAGTGAGTAGAACATATTCAATTTTTTTGCTCAAAATAAGTTGATAGCAATAAATTAGAAATACAAATATCGCTTATGATATTTAACAAAAATAGAGTATTCATATAAAACAGTAAGCTATCAACTCATAATTACTTTTCGTGTTAGAGAGCGCTCCATTCGAAATAGAACCAAATTTAAAGTTTTGATTCAGCTTTATATAATAATTCTCATCTAAGAAATTAGGATGCACATAGCCCCAAAGTTTATTCCAGCTTTCAAAATGCAGGTTTTTATATTCTTCAGAACCATTTGGAGTGATTGCGATAAATAATCCACCGGGTTTTAAGATTTTGATTGCTTGTTTAAAAATTTGAGTTGGGTTTGGAACATGCTCTAAAACATGAGCTGAGAAAAAGACATCATATTTGTTTTTTAGATTTTCAATGTTTGGTACAGTTTTTACACCGAGTTTTGTTTCAGCAAATTGTCTTCTTGGCTCGGATATTTCTAAAGCATCAACATCAAAGCCTGCATTATGAAATTGCCAAGAGCCATAACCCCATGAACACCCAAAGTCAAAGATTTTTGCACCTTTTTTAATGCCAAAATGCTTCAGAATATCAATATAAGTTGTGTAATCCTTGCTGGTGCCTTTAAATGAAGCCTTGATCATTTCAGTTAAATCTTGATCTGTAGGTAAGTCTGTCGTAAATCCCTGTTTGTAAGCCTTTTGGTAGAATTTTTGATTTTCTAATTCACTAGTTGTAGGAACTCGAAATTGCAAGTGGCAATTTGAACATCTGTTTAGGCTAGTAATAATATGTTTTCTAGATATAATCTCTGATTTTATACTTCCACATGCAGGGCATTTATGGCCTTGACTAAAAAGCTGTTTTTTTAATGATTGAATGAAGTACGTGAATTTCGACATTGCAGATGTTTAAAAAATGAGTTTATTTGTCGGAAATATAGTGATGAAGAGTTATCCAAATTAACTTTATTACACGAAGGTCACTTTAGCTGAGTAATTGAGGCTAAAAGATTTTTAGATAACGAATCTTTATTATTATCAACCAAGTAATTCATCATCCCAACCATTTCCATAACTTCCGGAATACCGCCAACATTAGTCGCTATGCAGGGTATTCCATAATGTGATGCTTCAACTATCAATCTTCCGAATGCTTCCCATAAACTGGGTAATACAAAAACATCTGTTTGTTGCGCAATAACGCCAAAATCGGCTTGATGTGGAAAGAAGTGAACTAGATGTTCAACACCAAGTTGAGCTGCTAATTTTTGTAGTTGTTCAATGTAATTCGGAGGAGTATTTTCACCTCTCACATTTCCGTAATAACGTAATTCGATGTTCGATTTTTGTTTACAGGCTTCTGCGAATGCTCGTAAAAGTAATTCAGACCCTTTTTCCGGGCAAATGCGTCCGGCATACGTAAATGTTGTGATTCCATTTGGTTTTTTCCTTGGCGGAATAACATCCGGTTTGGGAATCACATTATAAACGACTTCCATATTGGGATTTTGAATGCCGACCCTACGATATGTTTCACGTGTGTGCTTAGAAATAGCAATGAGTCGATCCGTTTTTTCCAAAAAAAATCGATATTGCCGAGATAAATAGGGTGGAGCCGGTAATCGCAAATGACAAACGGATTTTTTATTCAAAATAATTGCTGAAAGTGTGACAAAGGGAATATCGAAGTATTGATTTGCATAAAAGTGCGTGAACTCAACTTGTTTATCCAATGCAGACAACATCAATAATTCACGAATATGCAATTTTAGAAGAAGCGGGCGAATCTGGCGTGATTCTAACTGAAATGTAGTTTCACAGAATGATTGATAATCAGGTAAAAAATCACCTTCTTCTTTATAGCATAGAGAAACTTTAACCCCTTGTTTTGCATATCTTTGAACCGTTTCGAATAAACTCCGTTCTTGCCCACCGGCAAATCGAGTTGGTTTATCTTCGAAAAAAAGGATATGCATAGTTTATAATTCTTTATTGAATGTTTTAGGGGAGTTCTATTAGTCTTATAAGGGCGGAGAATCAATCAATTTATCTAAGGTGTAATTTTTCATCAATTCAACTGTCTGCGCCCTAATATCTAAAAAAGCCCGTTTTACTCCGCAAGTAGCTTCGTTCACACATTCATCGCATTTTTGATAATAACGATAACTTACACATGGAATTAGCGCAATTGGTCCATCAAGTACTCTTAATATTTCAGCAATATGGATTTCTTGAGCAGGTTTCTGAAGAAAATAACCACCGTCTTTTCCTTTTTTACTTGCTGTAACGCCTGCTTGTTTTAATTCTCTTAATATGGTTTCCAGAAATTTAACGGGAACATGAGTTTCTTCAGCAATGGTATGGGTCGGAATGGGATTTTCAGAAGTAGCATTTTTGAACAAATGCACTAAAGCATGAATCGCATATTTAGATTTTTTAGAAATCATTCTTTTAAGTTAATACTAATACTGAAATGAAAAGCAATTTTTTATTGATTTCGATAGAAAATGAGTTAAAACGTTCAAATGAGCTAATTAAAACTAGGAATGGCTGATTTTATGATTTCGATAGTTACGTATTTGGTGTTTATACACATTGAATTTATTTTTAGTTTGCATATATTTCCTATCAATTTAGTAGGAATTAAAAATTTGTATGTTAGAACAAATTGTAGAAATCGCTAAAGAAGCTGGTCGTGAAATTTTAAAAATTTATGCGGATGAATCACGATTTGGTATTGAATTGAAGGGTGATGATTCGACATTAACTCAAGCTGATTTAGTTTCACATCGGGTTATTATTTCAAAACTTAGCAAAATTACTGATTCCCCGATTATCTCAGAAGAGGCTGCTTTACCTGAATATTCAGAACGAAAGCAATGGAATGAATTTTGGTTAGTAGATCCTCTTGATGGCACTAAAGAATTTATCAAAAGAAATGGTGAGTTCACTGTAAATATCGCTTTAATTAAAGATGGAGAGCCTGTTTTTGGGGTGATTTATATTCCAGTTAAAGACATCACTTACTTTGCTGAAAAAGGAAAAGGCTCATACAAGCAAATAGGTGCTAATCAACCTGTGCGGATTTATGCATCGAAGAAAAGTAAACCAGAGGTAGCTATTGTTAGCCGTTCACACGCAAATGAGGCCTTACAGGTTTGGCTTAATGAAAAAGGCATAACACAGACCATTGATGCCGGAAGCTCACTCAAGTTTTGCCTCGTTGCCGAAGGCCTCGCTGATGTTTATCCGAGAACTGGTCCGACCATGGAATGGGATGTAGCTGCCGGTGATTGTATTTGGAGAAATGCTTGCGAAAATGGACAAAATGTCTCTGATATCACTTACAACAAAGAAGATTTACGGAATTCACATTTTACAATTGGTATTCAATGAAACATATAGTTTGGGACGGCGACTACGCCGATAGAGCAATTTTTGAAGATATTCTGGGTCAACTTGGGGCATTACTTTGGTTTACGGGATTAAGTGGCTCTGGAAAAAGCACGATCGCAAAGGCATTACAAAAAAAATTAATCCAATGCGGGACTTATGTTGTAGTCTTAGATGGTGATAATATTCGTCATGGCCTTAATTCTGATTTAGATTTTTCGGAAAGTGGCCGCAAGGAAAATATCAGACGTATAGCTGAGGTTGCTAAATTGTTTGTTGAGCATGGTGCAATTGTTATTACGGCATTCATTTCGCCTTACAAGTCAGACAGAAATTCAGCCAGAGAGATTGTAGGGAATGGATTGTTTAAAGAAATCTTTATCAATACACCGATTGAAGAATGTATAAAACGTGATCCTAAAGGATTGTATAAAAAGGCAATTTCCGGAGAAATTCTCCAGTTTACGGGGATTTCTGATCCATATGAAGCTCCTGATAATCCAGAGCTTGCTATTCAGACAATTAACCTGTCGATAGAGGAATCTGCTGAGCAAATCGTCACCTTTTTAAAGCAAAACGGAACCATTCAATAACAGAATTTCAGATTAGAAATTGGGCTCAGACTTATCACTATATATAACCGTATTTGTCTTGCTAAGCATGATTATTGCGTTGGTTACAGAAAAAATTGATGCCACGATAGCCATGTTTGGGGCCTTAATGATTCTCTTGATGACAGGTATTATCAATGCTAAAGAAGCATTCGGCGGGTTTTCCAATCACGGAATGTTATCCATCGCTTTTCTTTATGTAATTGCTTATGCTGTTCAATCAACTGGACTATTAGATGGTTGGGGGAGATTTTTACTTGGAAAAAAGGCAGGAAATATCAGGTGGACCTTAACTCGTTTTTTAATACCGGTAGCATGTATGTCGGCTATTATGAATAACACCCCAATTGTCGGATTATTTATCCCAATGGTCAAGACATGGAGTAGAAAAACCGGAATTCCGGCATCAAAAATTCTGATTCCGTTATCCTATGCTACAATTTTAGGCGGAACACTTACGCTTATTGGTACGTCAACGACTTTAGTAGTTCACGGATTGTTGATTGATAATGGATTTGACGGTTTTGGTTTTTTTGAAACCAGTAAAATTGGAATTGGATATGCCATTGTTGGCTTGTTTTTTATTATCCTGATTGCGCCATCATTATTACCCAATAGAAAAGAAACGCTGACAGAACTTGGAGAATCGACTCGTGAATTTGTTGTTGTATTAAAAATATCAGAGTACTACGAAGGTTTAGGGAAATCAATTGAAGATGCAGGGTTACGGAACTTACAAGGATTATTTCTCTTTCAAATAAGTAGAAACGGAAAAGTTATTGCTCCTGTTGGTCCTACAGATATCCTTGAATTGGGAGATCGTTTATTTTTCACTGGTTTACCATCAACCATCGTTGAATTACAGAAACAACCTGGGCTAGACATTATCAATGACTCAAATATGGATTTAAAGCAATTTGATTCCATGAAATCGAAGCTGTTTGAGGTTGTGATTTCCAATGGGTCAAGATTAGTTGGAAAAAAAGTAAGAGAAAGTGATTTTAGAGGGCAATTTAATGCAGTAATTCTGGCTATTCACAGGCATGGGCAAAGAATCGATAAGAAAATCGGTGATATTGAATTTCAAGAAGGGGATACTTTACTCATCTTGTCTCAGCGTGGTTTTGCGAAGCGTTGGTATCATTCCAAAGAATTTTTATTAGTGTCTGAAAGTGAAGAGTTACTTTCGCGTCCACCTAAAACAACAGTATTAATTTTATTGACATTAGTTTTAATGATTGTTGCGGTTACATTAGAATGGTTGCCAATGGTAACTGCATCGGCATTAGCAGTTACATTTTTGTTACTTACAAAATCAATTTCTGGAGATGAGGTAATAAAATCAGTTAATTGGCAAGTTTTGGTTGTAATTGCTGCAGCTTTAGGAGTTTCAAAAGGAGTGCAAAATTCAGGTTTAGCAGAATTGGCATCAACTTTTCTCATGGATATCAGTAGTTCGGTTGGATCTTTTGGAGTTATTTTTTTAGTTGTTCTAGTAGCTATGATTGCTACTGAAATAGTTACAAATACAGCTGCAGCAGCCTTGTTGTTTCCTGTAATAATAGCCTTAGAACCATTATCTGGTCTGTCGATTCATACGCTTTCTTTGGCCTTGTTATTTGGAGCTACATCATCTTTTGCGACTCCGATTGGATATCAAACCAACCTTATGGTACAAGGGCCGGGTAATTACACATTTAAAGACTTTTTAAAAGTAGGAGTATTAATTGATATCATCGTTTTGTTTTCAGCGAGTTCGTTGATTTATGTAATTACTGTTTAATATCGAAACAAAAACAAACTAAACAATTATGTATTACGCCTTAAGACACTTGGATGAGCTTGAATCAGAAGCCATTTTTATCATGCGTGAGACAGCGGCTCAGTTTCAAAAACCAGTATTGCTTTTTTCCGGTGGAAAAGATTCAATTGTTATGGTTCACGTAGCATTAAAAGCTTTTTGGCCGGCAAAAATTCCATTTGCTCTCATGCATGTTGATACCGGTCACAATTTTCAAGAAACACTAGATTTTAGAGATCAATTAGTTGAAAAACATGGACTAGAATTGATAATTGCGAGTGTTCAACAATCTATTGATGAAGGTAAAGCTGTTGACGAAAAAGGTCCATATGCGTCAAGAAATACTATTCAAAGTATTACACTCTTAGACGGAATAGAAAAGCACGGTTTTGACGCAGCTTTTGGCGGTGGTCGAAGAGATGAAGAGAAAGCAAGAGCAAAAGAGCGATTCTTTTCCCATAGAGATGAATTTGGACAATGGGATCCCAAAAACCAAAGACCTGAATTATGGAATCTTTTTAATGGAAAAAAAAATATCGGCGAGCACTTCAGAATATTCCCGCTTTCAAATTGGACAGAAATGGACGTTTGGCAATACATTGCGAAGGAACATATAGATATCCCCAATCTCTATTATTCTCACAAAAGAAAAGTTTTCAACAGAAAAGGTGTTTGGTATGCTGAAAATGAGTTTATGACTCGTTTAGATGGGGAAGAGTTGGTAGAAAAAATTGTGCGTTTTAGAACTATTGGTGATATGACCTGTACTGGTGCTGTTTTATCAGAAGCATCTACATTATCAGAAATTGTACAGGAAGTTGCTTCTGCACGTATTACAGAAAGAGGTACGAGAGCGGATGATAAACGTAGCGAAGCTGCCATGGAAGAACGAAAAAAACAAGGATACTTTTAGGAATTGTGAATTGTGAATTGTGAATCATTGATAGAATGAGTATCCCAACTCACAGGTTCGTTTTTCGAGGAAAGGATTTATGAAAGAAAATATCATAAAAGAAAAGTCATTTAGCTTTGCTTTAAAAATTATTCAACTTTATAGGTTATTGAAAGAAGAGGGTGATTACGCCTTGGCTAATCAGTTAATTCGATCTGGGACTAGTATTGGAGCAAATGTTGAAGAAGCTTTAGCAGCGATTTCAAAAAAAGAGTTTATTTCAAAAATGTCGATTGCATCAAAAGAAGCAAGAGAGACTCATTATTGGTTAAGATTGCTTCGAGATTCAAATGCTCTTTCAATTAACCTCGATTCAAATATCACTGATATTGAGGAGCTAATACGCATACTAACTGCTATAGTAAAATCATCACAACTGTCAAATCAAAAAAGTGATACCTAGCGATAGACTGTTTATTAAAGCAGTCATCAATTAAGAATTAAACATTAAACATTAAGAATTAAACATTCCCACAGATGAATTATTTAGACATGGATTTATTGCGTTTCACTACTGCTGGTTCAGTTGATGATGGTAAAAGTACCTTAATCGGAAGATTATTATATGATTCCAAATCGATATTCGAAGATCAGCTAGAAGCGGTTGAAGCTTCATCAAAAAAACGCGGAGATGAATACACAAATTTGGCTTTGTTAACAGATGGTCTATCGGCAGAAAGAGAACAAGGTATCACTATTGACGTGGCATATCGCTATTTCTCCACTCCTAAAAGGAAATTTATTATAGCTGATACACCTGGACACATTCAGTACACAAGAAATATGGTTACTGGTGCATCAACAGCAAACTTGGCTATAATCTTAGTTGATGCAAGAAATGGAGTTGCCGAACAAACAAAAAGACACTCATTTATAGCCAATTTATTAGGCATTAAACATATTGCCTTGTGCGTGAATAAAATGGATTTAGTTGAATACAAAAAAGAAGTATTTGAAAAGATTGTAGATGATTATCGTGCATTTTCTTCAAAGCTTGATGTGCCGGATATACATTATATCCCAATTTCAGCCTTGTTTGGAGATAATGTTGTAAACAAATCCGAAAAAATGGACTGGTATCAAGGTGCAACTTTAATGCATACTTTGGAAAATGTTCAAATAAGCAGCGATCATAATCATGTAGATTCGAGATTTCCAGTTCAATATGTATTACGCCCACAATCACTGGAACATCCGGATTATAGAGGATATGCAGGTCGAATTGCCGGTGGTATTTTCAAACCCGGAGATGAAGTTATGGTTTTACCCTCCGGATTAACTTCAAAAATAAGTTCGATAGACCAAGCTGGTGAGCAAGTAAGTGAAGCATTCGCACCGATGAGTGTAAGTATCAATCTTGAAGATGATTTAGATATTAGCCGCGGTGATATGCTGGTTAAGCCTGACAATCAACCCCATGTTGGTCAAGATATTGATTTAATGATTTGTTGGTTAAACCCCAAAAAACTAGCATTAAACGGTAAGTACGGTTTAAGACATACATCTAGAGAAGCACGATGTGTAATTAAAGAAGTAAAGTATAAAGTGGATATCAATACGTTGCACCGAAATGAAGAATCATTAGAAATCGGGATGAATGATATTGGAAGAATAAAAATTCGTACAACTGTTCCTTTGTGTTACGACCGATACTCCAGAAACCGAATCACTGGTTCCGTTATTTTAGTTGATGAATTTACACACGAAACTGTTGGCGCCGGGATGATTTTGTGATTTTATGCTAATTAGATGCCTGTTCGTTTTTTGTTTATAACAGGCATCTAATTAATTGTTATGCACAAAAATCGCTTCCCATTAAACAAGATGTTTTTATCCGAATATTATTTCAAATAGAAATGGGTTTGCCTATTTTCAGTCAGTCAAAAAATTAACTTTTTAAAGAAAATAAAATGGCACACAATATAAAACCAGGAGTTGCTACTGGGGATGATGTTCAAGCAATCTTTAAACATGCAAAAGCAAATGGGTACGCATTACCGGCAGTAAATGTAATTGGCTCAGATACCATAAATGGCGTGTTGGAAGCGGCCAAAGATTTGAATTCTCCGGTAATTATTCAGTTTTCAAATAGTGGCGCTCAGTTTAATGCTGGTAAAGGTTTAAGTAATGAAGGTCAAAAAGCTTCCATACTCGGAGCTATTGCAGGTGCAAAACACGTTCATACTCTAGCCGAAGCATACGGTGTTACAGTAATTCTGCATACTGACCATTGTGCAAAAAAATTATTGCCTTGGATTGATGGTTTATTAGATGCTAGCGAAAAACATTTTGCTGAAACAGGAAAACCGCTATTCAGTTCTCACATGATAGATTTATCTGAAGAGCCAATCAAAGAAAACATCGAAATTTGTAAAACATATCTTGAAAGAATGTCTAAAATGGACATGACTTTAGAGATTGAATTAGGTGTTACAGGTGGCGAGGAAGATGGTGTAGATAACTCAGATGTTGAATCTTCAAAATTGTATACTCAACCTGAAGAAGTAGCTTATGCTTATGAAGAGTTAAGCAAAGTAAGCCACAGATTTACCATTGCAGCGGCATTCGGAAACGTTCACGGTGTATACAAACCGGGAAACGTGAAATTAACACCTAAAATCTTGAGAAATTCTCAGGAATATGTCTCCAAAAAATATGGAGTAGAGCATAATCATATTGATTTCGTTTTCCATGGCGGTTCAGGCTCAAGTCTTGAAGAAATTCGTGAAGCCATTGGTTACGGAGTAATCAAAATGAATATTGATACCGATTTGCAATACGCATTTATGACCGGAATCAGAGATTACATGGGTAAAAAAGCCGATTATCTCAAATCTCAAATTGGAAATCCGGAAGGTGAAGATGCGCCAAACAAAAAGATTTACGACCCAAGAGTTTGGTTGCGTGAAGGTGAAAAAACGTTCATCGCAAGATTAAAAACAGCATTTGAAGATTTAAATAATGTGAATTCCTTAGCAAAATAAGGTCTAATTTTATTTAAACATCTATTATGGCGCGGGTATGTACTCGTGCCATTTTTTTTATTTGGGCGTTCCCCTCGTCGCTATACTAATTACACCAAATTACAGTGTAAAAACTCGAAATGAATCATGAAAAATCCACTCCCGAAAGCGACTCGGGTCGGGCTTTTCGGGGGTTCCGTGCTCGCTTTAGTCGCACCAAGCCCCTACAATCCCTAACGCAAGAACTTCACAACACACAATTGGAAATACAGGACTTGTTTTTGAATAATCGTTTAATGCTTTAATAAATGTATAATTTAACTATCAAATCAAGTAAAATCGCTACATCGCTACATCGCTACATCGCTACATCGCTACATCGCTACATCGCTACATCGCTACATCGCTACATCGCTACATCGCTACATCGCTAAATCAAAATTAATCCGAACTATTTCTTATCGATTCAGTATAGCCCACCCGAATTGAATTAGCTTAGTTTGATACCGTTGAAATCGTTACTTTTAAGCAAACCTTGTTGAATTTCGTGGAAGCAGAAAATCCTACATCCGAACCCCGTTCCGTTTTTTCATTAAAGTACATTCTTTTATCATTTGGCTTGAGCTTTACTGGGATGGCTATAGTTTTTTACTACACCTATACGCCGGGTTTACTCGAGCAATTACAAGTAAAAAGACTTCCCGGTTTATTCATAGCGTTAATTGTATCATTCTTGAGAGTGTGGTTTTCTGCGGCAAAATTTCGTCATCTAACTGAAAAAGAGTTAACATGGGCGGCAGCATTTAGAATAGTTCTGGTATGGGATTTTACATCAGCCGTATCTCCTTCGACAGTCGGAGGTGCTCCTATGGGCTTGTATGCCATGTCAAAAGAAAAAATCAACCTAGGGAAAGCAACAGCTATTACTTTATACGGAGTGTTGCTCGATCAAATTTGGTTTGCTATTGCAATTCCTTTTTTGGTATTAGCCGGTTTCTTTTACGATGTTATACCTGATAATGCAGGTTGGGCGGGTGAGACCGTAATGATGATTATTTATCTACTTTTGTTGGCTTACGCCGGATTATTAGCTTACAGTGTATTAAGAAATCCGGCTCTGTTAAAAACGGCTGTAAATAAACTTTTCAAACTTCCGATTTTAAACAGATTTAAAGATAAAGTTGCCAAAGATGCAGAAGAGTTAGAACGTTCTTCTTATGAGTTAAGAGAAAAAAAGAAGGGGTTTGTTTTGTACGCTTTCTTTTTATCCTGTATGTCTTGGATTGCAAGAATTGCATTACCTGTTATTGTGATTTTAAGCTTTGGCCCAAGTGATGTTATTTTGAGCTTCTTGAGAAGTTTTGCCTTAAATCTTGCCGGATTGTTTATCCCAACTCCCGGTGGAAGCGGAGGTTTTGAAGGACTTTTTGCGATGTTTTTAGGTACAATTATGCCGAGAGCAGGCTTTCTGGCACTAGCCATATTTATGTGGCGTTTAATCAGTTATTATATCAGTATTGGCTTAGGTGCTTGGGCAGCCATGTGGTATATCAAGAAAAAAGTGGACGAAGTTAAACCTTAAGTCTATTTAATAAGGGTTACTTTCTGGTATTGCATTTGATTCTGATATTGACACTTAATCAAATAAACACCGGAACTAAAAGCGCTTAAATTAATTTGTTGAGAATGCATACCGGCGCTTAGAAATAATTGATTGGAAAATACTTCTCTGCCTAAAATGTCAACAACACTTACAGATACTAAACCGGCATTCGGAATAGTGAAAGTAATGTTTGTACTAGGATTAAATGGATTTGGAAAAGCGTGTTTTACTTCAAAATTATCAGGTATTTGAGTACTTCTTTCGTTGGTGACTCCCACAACGTCAAGCGGAACATACGTATTTAGCTCTGTGAGCGTACTTGTAAAGGTAATATCACTTCCGGGTATGTTAATTTCAATTTCAGCAGATGTGGCATTTCCGAGTCCAAACCAAGCAGCATTATAGTTTTTTGAAAACAACGACTGTTCACCAATTATTCTGCTCATTGTTTGCTCAACACCGTTTAATGTTGTTTTTAAAATAACTTCGGTTCCGGTTCGAATGGTTGTTTTATTATTTGATTTATAAACCGACGTTGGAATAATACCCACCCAATTATACTCAGCTAAATCATTTTGATAAAGTTCAATACTACCGAAATAGTTACTAATTAATAAGTCGGGTATTGCATCGGAATTCCAGTCAATCTGAGAAGCACCCAACGTAGATTTTCCGGTTGATTCTAACATATCACCCGTATTTAAAATCAAATAGTTTGTTCCTAAGATTGATTGGAGTAACATATTACTTCCGGAGAAATCCTCATTTGTGAATAGGATATCAACGTAACCATCAAGATTAAAATCCAACATGGTTACATCTCCAGTTGTTCCTTTTATTGAATCGAATGTTGTTTTCAGAACTGGAGTAAGTGTTGAATTATCGTTTCGTAGTAAAATTGATGCCGTTGACGATAATGCCGATACAAGCAGAATGTCAAAATCGCCGTCGTTTTCCATATCGAAAAAGTGAATGCCTTTAGCTGTAAATGTTCTATCTGTAACGCCGGCTAATGTTGTTTTTTTGAAAATCAATTCTTCCACTTGGCGGTAGTAAATGATTTTATTTCCCGCCGGATTATTTACTTCCGTTACAAAAATATCATCTAATCCGTCCTTATCCCAATCGATTACTTTCATATAACCTGAATAGGATAAGCTTTTACTAAATTCATCATTAAGCATACTTACTGACGAAAAGCTAGAACCTTTTTGGTTGAGAATAATTTGATTGGTCTGATTGGAGCTGTTTGCTACAAGAATATCCAGAGATCCGTCACGATTTATATCATGTAAAACGATATGCTTTGTTACTTTTATCTCATTAAAGGCATCAATTGGAAAAAGGGCATATTCAGATGCATTAGAGAGTACGATTTGATTTGTTTGTGATTCATTTGCGAGTACAAAGTCATCAAATCCGTCATGGTTTAAATCACCAACAGCAACCATTTTGGTCTTTTTACCTAATTGGTTTATGATGTGATTAGGTTCAATAGTGTACATTCCGTCTTCTGACTGCTGATACAATTGCAACAAACTGTCTTTTCGTTGAATAAGAATGTCAGAAAACCCGTCATTGTTAAAATCACCAACGTACGAGTAGGTAAATGTGTCAAAAGAGTCTAGAAATGGGGCTTTCGAGCTTACTTCAATTAAACTGAAATGTGCCGGACGTGATTTAATAGATGTTTTTAAAACGAATTTTGTTTTACCGGAAAGTGCGTTTGAACTAATCAAAAGTGTGTCGTTGTAAGAGCCTAAATACGCACTGTTAGTTGTAGATAAGCTTAAAGCAATATACCCTGTAGAATTTGGTGCAATCGTATTGCTAAAACTTTCAATTTGGTAGTATGGTTTGTTTAATTCAACCTTAGTGAGATTTAGAGAACCGCTGCCGATGTTTTCAATTCGTATGGTGTCTCTTAGACTTTCTTCAAGATTAGCTGTCATTGAATACGGTTGAGCTGTTTTTATTACCATTTTTGCTGCCGGCGGTTCTGTAATCGTATGGTATGTATTCAAGTCATCAAGAGAATTAAATTGCAGAGTTTGAGAAGTTCCGCTTGGCCAAGAGATTTCTAATGTGGCACTTGTCGCATTTTTTAAGCCAAAGTGAATGAACTTAGAATGCTGCTCAAGTAAACCATGAAACGGTTGTAATTCTTTGTATTGATGAACAGTTTTACCGTTAATTGAAGCTGTTAGCTTTAATTTTGCACCAATTGAAATCTTGTTAAATGAGTTTGTGTTAATTAAATCGAACCCAATCCAACGTTTCTCGTTCGCTGCAATCGTATCAGATTGAATGAGTTCATTTTCGAAAAGGATAATTGGTTGAAAACTCTGTTTCCCGGTTAAAAGAATATCTAAATCACCGTCTTTATTGATGTCGATAAAGCTGACATGATTCCATTTGCCGATAGAGTTTAATTCAGGTAAACTATTAATATTTCTTTTTTTGAATGTATAAACTCCATTTGCGTCAGGACCCAAATTTTGAAGAAGTGTTGGGTAAGCACCAGTTCCGGCAGAACCATTATATTCAGCAATAACAAGGTCTAACAAACCGTCATTGTTGAAATCTCCCCAAGACGCAGAACGAGAATCTAGTTGATCTAAAGTTGCGGTGTTCGAAAGTGATTCAAATTGAAAGTTACCTTTATTCTTATAAAAAATGTTTCTTTTTGCGCTACCGGCTGAAAGTAAATACACATCAAGTAATCCGTCATTATTATAATCGCCAATAGCGGCACCCGAAACGGATGTAAATCCGCCAAGCTGTGTATCGCCTCTGAGAGTTAAACCGGTCTCACTTCCACCATAGAAGTTATCTTGTAAGGCAGTAAAGTTTGGGTATAGCGCATTTATTTCTAGAACATCTGTCCAGCTATCGTTATTGAAATCAAAAGCATATAAACCCACAGTTCTGCTGTAAACGGTTTGAATGTCAGAATCAGTAATTCGGACAACGTTTTGATTATTTTGCCTGTAAATATTTGAAATGAGGAAATTGATGGCATTTTTAGTCTCTTGTAACCCTTGGATACCATCAAGTAAACCGTCTTTGTTGTAGTCTAAAAATGTCCACGCCATTACACTGTTATATGTCCATGAATAACCGCTGGGGATACTAAAATTGGCGATTTGTTCTCCTTCAGGCAAATTATCAGCATAATAAAAACCTCTGGCAGTAGAAGTGTAGGCATTAAAGTGAAAATAGAGTTCATTTTTCCCGTTTCCGTCAGTGTCAACAACATGAATCGGACCGATTGCAGGAACGGAATAGGGTACAGTATCTCTTGGTAATCCTTCGTTTTCTTGTGTCAGACCGTGAATGGAATTAAAATCCCAAAATCCTTTTCCTAATGCAGAATCCGGATGATTGAAATAATAAAAAATGATGGGTTTGGTACTGCTTTGTGACATAACCAAATCCTCAAATCCATCTCCGTTCACATCACCTATGGCAAACGCATCCGGTTGAAAGGCAACAGTATCAAATACGGCAGGATTAATCTTCTTGAATAAAGATTTGTTTTGAGCAGTTAAAGGCTGGCATAGAATTAGTACTAACGTAACCAGAATTGATAAATACTTGCCGATTTGAAAATTCATATTGGTGAGTATGGGCAGATTTACTAAGTTTTAACGATTTATTTGATTATGACAGGAATGCACCCATCGGAAAAATCTTCTTTGAACACGAAAAAATATACCCATTTATCGGTATATGTTTTCTTATTTACAGTGTTTCTAACGATAATTTGTTCCCCGGTTATTTACGCTCAACCTCAGCAATCCAGAAAAAAAGTAAATTTGCTAAATGACTATTTAAAACGTCATTCGACAGAAGTTCCGCCTAAAAAAACGCAAGAACGATTGAAAGATTATGAGCAGTTTATTAAATATTTTTCTTCCTTATCGTTTTCACGTGCTGGCTACAAAGTAAACGGGAATTTTTTAAGAGCTTTAATTAGTGCTGAATCAGCCGCAGATCCGTATGCTGTTTCCAATAAAAATGCGATTGGTTTAACACAAATTACCATTGAAACAGGTCGAATTGCTGCAAAAGAATTATACAATACCAAGTTTGATTTTAAATTTGTTGATGAGAATAAGTTGAAAGATTTAAACGAAAACGACTTATTTGACCCTGCAATCAATATTTTGATTTGTTGTTACTTAGTGGATAAGTACAATGCAAATTACAACGGAAATTTAGCGCTTATCATTTCAGCGTGGAATGCCGGCCCCGGTTCAATTACACAATACAAAGGTTATCCGCCTTACGATGAGACGCTCACACTCATCGCTCGTGTAAATTCATACCTGAAATATTACATGAAGTACTTCATCTAGTTTAGATGAAAAAACCTATTCTTACCTTATTTCTCACTGAAAATATGTCCCTGAAAGAATGGGATAGAATTGGTCTCTTATCTAGAGAAATGGCTATTTATGAAAAATTGATGTCGGATTTTTCGATTCAGATTTTTTCTTATGGTGATGTGGGTGAATATTATTATGAGGATAAATATGAAGATTTATCCGTTTTAATTATCCCGTATTATCGTAAAAATATCAGCTTAAAAAATAGGGTTCATTTATTTAAAGCTCTGAGAAAGCTGAGAAAATCATCCATAATCAAAACAAACCAGATAAAAGGTGCCGATCGGGCGGTTTTCTATTCGAAAAAATGGGGAATCCCTTTAATTACTCGTTGTGGATATTTATTAAGTACGTTTACGGAATATCAGTCGAATGATTTAGAGATGGTTAAACGTGCGTTTCAACTTGAAAAAGAAGCATTTCAATATGCAAATATGTCTTTTGTAAGCTCGGAACGGGATCGTAACTATGTGATGGATAAACATCAAATTCGCGAAGAAAATATCATTACAGTACCCAATTATGTGAATCAGGAAGTTTTTTCTTTTTATGATGGCAGTAGAGAAAAAGGACATGTTTTATACATAGGAAGGCTAAGCGAACAAAAGAATTTATTTTCTTTGATAGAAGCGTTCAACAAATCAGAAAAAGCACAAAAGTTGACCTTGATTGGAAAGGGGGAACTAGGAGATGCACTTAAAAATGTATCATCAACCAAAGAAATTGAGTTTATTTCTGCATTGCCCAATCATGAGTTACCAATCTTTTTAAATAAAGCGAGTATATATGTGTTGCCTTCATATTATGAAGGATTACCTAAGACCTTGTTAGAAGCAATGAGTACAGGAATTGTGTGTGTGGGCACATGTGTTGAGGGTATCAAAGAAGTGATAGAACAAAATAAGACCGGGTATTTGTGTGAAACTAGTGCGGACTCTATTGCAAGTGCTATGGATGAACTTTTATCAGATGATGCAAAACGAAAAGAATTAGGCAGGGCTGCTCACTTAAAAATTTCACGTGATTATAGCTTAGAGTATGTAGCCCAATTAGAAAAACAAGTTTACAGCCGTTTACTAAACTCTTAGGGTAGTTTATTTAAGATTTACAATCTTTGGTCGAAAATCATCATAAACAATAGTTTATGGTTGATTCATCTTCAAATATTCCTCATGTTGGAAAAGCTGTATCCGTTCCGGAATACAAAGAAAATCCTTTTGATAAAGATCGAAGAAATCAAAAAGACGAAAATCATCAGCAGAAAGAAAACAAGGCTGAGGAAAACTTGGCTCATCATGGCGGTGATGACCCGGACTTAGGTCACATTATTGACATTGAAGCATAAAAAAAGCCGAACATTTATTCGGCTTTTTTTGTGTCTATTCAACGGTTACACTTTTTGCAAGATTCCGTGGCTGGTCGACATTACAACCTCTGTTCACCGCAATTTGATAGGACATCAATTGCAAAGGAATTACAGTTACCAAGGGTGAAAGTACATCGGTAATACTAGGTACTTCGAGCGTGAAATCAGCAAGTGGTTCTACTTCGCGGTTATTGGGCATGGTTACAGCAATAATTCGGCCTTTTCGGGCTTTCACTTCCTGAACATTGCTTATCATTTTTTCGTTGGTGTGTGATAACGTGGTGAGAACAACAACCGGCATGTGTTCATCAATTAAAGCAATTGGGCCGTGTTTCATTTCTGCAGCAGGATAACCTTCAGCGTGGATATAACTAATCTCTTTTAATTTTAAAGCGCCTTCTAGTGCAACCGGAAAGTTGAAACTTCTGCCTAAATACAAGAAGTTAGGTGCATAGGTAAAAAGAGCAGATATTTCTTTCACTTTATCAAACTCTTTAAGTGCAGTTGTTACTTTTTGTGGGAGTTTCAATAAATCAGAAATGATTTCAGAATAGTATTCATCACTAATTGTGCCTTTTCGTTTAGCAAGCTCTAAGGCTATCATCGTTAAAACAACAACTTGGGCTGTAAATGCCTTGGTAGATGCAACCCCGATTTCAGGTCCGGCATGTGTATAGACTCCAGCATGAGTTTCTCTTGCAATGGTTGACCCGACCACATTACAAATTCCTATAACCGTAGCTCCTTTGGACTTGGCTTCCCGTAATGCTGCTAAAGTATCGGCTGTTTCTCCACTTTGAGAAATAGCGATAAGAACATCCTTTTCATCAATCAAAACGGGTTCTTTGTAGCGTAACTCCGATGCATATTCAACTTCGACATGCACTTTTGCTAAATGTTCGATAAGGTATTCACCAACTAATCCGGAATGCCAGCTGGTACCACAAGCCGCGATAATAATTCGATTTGCCTTTTCGAGTTTTGGCCAAACATCAGTTAAACCTCCCAACGTGATAGATTGATCTTCCGGGTTAATACGTCCCCGAATACAATCAGATAAACTTTGAGGTTGTTCGAAAATTTCTTTGAGCATAAAATGCGGATACCCGCTTTTTTCGATTTGCTCAATACTCATCTCTAATTCGTGGATTTTTTTATTCTGAGGAACGTTGGCAATACTTTTTACTTCATACCCCGTTCTTTTAATGATTGCCATTTCGTTATCATCCAAATAAACCACTTTGTTGGTGTATTCAATTACCGGAGAAGCATCAGAGGCAATAAAATATTCATCTTCTCCGATACCCAACAATAGAGGAGAACCTTTACGCGCTACAATAATTTTATCGGGTTCATCTTGGTTTAAAATAGCTAAACCGTAAGTGCCTTCAACTTGTTTTAAAGCATATTGAACGGCTTCTTCAAAACTACAATCTAAATCTTTTTGGATAGCTTCGATTAAATGAGCCAGTACTTCTGTATCTGTCTGGCTTTGAAACGAATACCCTTTTTTGATAAGCTCTTTCTTCAATGAAGAATAGTTTTCAATAATTCCGTTGTGGACTAATACGATTCGTTTGTTTTGGCTTTGATGCGGGTGAGCATTTACATCATTAGGCTCTCCGTGGGTAGCCCAACGTGTGTGACCAATCCCAATTCCGCCTTCAACGGGTTTATCTTCAAGAATTTCTTCTAATCGTTTAACTTTTCCTTTTGCCTTTCTTATTGCCAATTTCCCGTTTAAAATGGCAACTCCGGCAGAATCATAGCCTCTGTATTCAAGGCGTTTTAATCCTTTTATTATTACATCAGCAGCATCTCTGTTGCCTAAGTATCCAACAATTCCACACATATTTTGATTGTACCTATTAATTTTATGGGTTTAAAACGTTTTTCCCGTGCCGAATATAGGTACTTCATCGTTTTCAAGAAAACCTATATTTTAGACTCAAGAACTTTGTATGTATAATTTTGTTGCGCAATATGAATTATTGTTTATTAGAAGATAATGATAGGTATAGATTCGCGCCCTTAACCTTAACAAGACCCGTTCATACTTTATTGATGGGTATGATGACTCTTGGCGAGCGATGGCAGTCTTATATTCCGAAAGCAAATTGGATTGATGTTCATCCGTTTCCATTTTATTCACAAAAAGAAGTAAAAAAGGATTGGAAAGGAATCGCAGTTAATCCACGAATACTCCCGAATCCAAAATTAATTGAACGCATTGAAAAGTTGAGTCTAGGAGAAGCTCTACTAACAGATTCTGGTTCAACTATCGCTGTTCATTCAAAAATTGATTCTAAATCATGGACTCCAATAAATCAGTTACCCCAAAACACTACTTCTATATATGAGGGTGATGTAAGAGAACTTGAGCATATCTGGCAGTTAATGCAATGGAACGGCGACCTCATTTATAATGATTTTGAGCATCTATGTATTAATGATAACCGTCAAATTCATACCCATTATGGCGTTATCATCATAGGAAACTACCCTGTATTTATGCATAAATCCGCAGTTGTTGAACCCGGTGTTGTTCTTGTAGCCGATGACGGACCTATATACATCTCAAACGACACAAAAATTTTAGCAGGAAGCTTAATTCGAGGACCATTTTATTTAGGGGAGCATTCCGTCGTGAAGATGGGCGCTCATTTATATAAAGACACTTCAATTGGAAAGTATTGCAAAATTGGCGGTGAGATTAGTGCCTCTATTATTCATGATTATTCTAATAAATCACATGGCGGATACATTGGAAATTCAATCATTGGAAAGTGGTGTAATTTGGGTGCAGATACAAATTGCTCAAATCTGAAAAATAATTACAGTACAGTTCGTATTCATCAGTTCCCGAACGGAGATGTTGTTGATTCCGGATTACAATTTCTAGGTGTTATGATGGGCGATTATTGTAAAATGGGAATCAACTCTACTATTAATACGGGTTCTGTGTTTGGAACTTTTTGTAATGTGGCAAAATCTGGTTTTTTACCAAAGTTTATTGAGTCGTTTACTTGGATGACTGATGAACAAACTGAAGTTTATGATATTGAGAAGGCTATCCAAACTATTAAAATTGTTAAAGCTAGGCGAGATGTACAATTAACGCCAAAAGATGAAACCATTTTAAGAACAGTTTTTGAACAAAGAAATTGGCAAAAGGTTTAGAATCGGTTGCTTAGAGGTATCAAATCAATGTATTTTTGATTCAATGCCGAAGTGGCGGAATTGGTAGACGCGCACGTTTCAGGTGCGTGTGCCTTCGGGTGTACGGGTTCGAGTCCCGTCTTCGGTACTAAGCCTTGCATAATTTGTGCAAGGCTTTTTTTATACAACATTAGGTTTAAAGGGTGACGTATTTTGACAGTTTTTAAGACTAATTTGTTAGAAGAAATCAACGAAAAGAAAATCAAAATCAACCTTTTTGTAGGTTAAGAAAGAAATGGAATAACAAACAGAAGAGAAGTACGCATGATTGGTACAATTTTAGGGGATATAGTGGGTTCTACGAGGGAGTTAAGGCCAATAAAAACAACAGACTTTGTATGGCTTCCTAAGGGCTCTTCATTTACGGACGATACGATTTTGAGTTGTGCTACATTAGACAGCATAATGAACCAAATACCATTTGATCTCAGCTATAAAAAATGGGGAAATGATTACCCCAACCCCAAAGGTGGTTATGGAAATAACTTTAAGGAGTGGTTGCAATCAGAGAATAGTAAACCGTATGAAAGTAAGGGCAACGGTGCTCCTATGCGAATTTCATCTATAGGTTGGCTTAATACATTATTAGAAAACTGCCTCCAATTGGTTGAAGACGCCTGTAATGTAACCCATAATCATCCTGATTCTCTTGATTCTGCCAAAGCTGTAGTTGAAGTAATTTGGAGATTGAATCACGGTGAAGAACTTAACCAAGCTATTCATAAGGCAGCAGAAGTCTATCAAATCGATATCTCAAAATCGCTTGCAGAGTTAAGGCCGGATACTCGTTTCGATTTATTTGCAAAACCAACCGTTTCTGCTGTATTTCATGTTCTGTTGGAGTCAACAAGTGTAGAATCTACTATTAGAAATGCAGTTAGTTTAGGTGGCGATTCTGATACAATTGCCTCCATTGCCGGTTCAATTGCCGAAGCTGCTTTTGAAATGAAATACAAGTGGGTTTGTCAGGTCTTGTCTTACACTCCTCAAAGAATTTCAGATTTATTGTTTGACGTATATCACTCAGAACGATTTTTCTATAAGAATACGTACGATTTAAACATACTTAGCCATTTAAAAGGATATAAAAACAGTAGGTATGAAATTCATTGGAACGATGGGGTAGAGTCGGTTGCCTTAGATGGAAAACTTAGAACGAATAAAACTTCTATTGCCATATTAACTGCTCAGAATCCCGAATCAACAATCTTTACTCAAGAAGAAAATGAGCAAAGAAATGAATGCTTAAAAAAAGATTTGTTGGCATTGGGATGTCAATTCGTAAAAGCAAACAGCTCTGACCCAAGTGGTAATTGGCTCCCGGAAGTTGGATTTGCTGTAATAGGATTAACAAAACAACAAAGCGTCGAGCTGGCAAAAAAGTATAATCAAAATGCGATAGTGTATCTTGAAGAAGGCATGCCGGCAGAATTGGTTTGGTGCCGATAATCAAGTAGATTAAAGGATGGAAGAAAAGCACCATTCGATAGTTTATTTTGATGGCGTATGCAATCTGTGCAATGCCAGTGTAGATTTTATCATAAAAAGAGATTTAAAGGCGAAATTTAAATTTGCTTCACTTCAATCAGATTTAGGTCAGAAAATTCTTCAAGAAAATCAGTTTAATTCGGATGATTACGATTCGTTTATTCTAGAACAAAATGGAAACGTGTATATAAAATCTTCTGCTGCAATTCGTGTAGCTATGCAGATTGGATTCCCATGGTCACTATTAGGCGTTTTTTTAGCGATACCGCCTTTTATTAGGAATATCGTTTATTCTTTTATTGCAAAGAATCGATATAAATGGTTTGGAAAAAAAGAAACGTGCCGACTTCCGACTCCAGAAGAAAGAGCTCGTTTTATTGCATAAAGTAATTCACAACTGAAGTAATCAAGCTTTTAAATCAGCAATTCTATTTACGAGAGATAAGCTCTGAACCACTTTCACAGCAAAAGATGGGAAAAATGGGTTTTGTTTTACTTGATGTAATGAACGTTCATACCCAGAATTGACATCGATGGTCTAATGTTATATGAGTACCAGATGCTCTGCATCCAGCTCCAAACCCTGTTGTGATCACGTACTGTGATTTTTTTGAAATCATAAACATAAGAGGGCTTTTCGTTTCCAAATTAAAAATATAACATCAGCCATCAGCCATCAGCCATCAGCCATCAGCCATCAGCCATCAGCCATCAGCCATCAGCCATCAGCCATCAGCCATCAGCCATCAGCCATC
>SBGQ01000023.1 GCA_006226965.1 bacterium
TCATAAAGACTAAAAAATTGATTTAAAGTTGGATAAATCCATCATGGATATGTATAAAAAGAGCGATGATGCCATCATACAAACAATAGGTGATTTTGTGAGACATCATCGTTTACAACAAAACATCACACAAAAAAACCTCGCGGAAAAAGCAGGCATAAATAGAACTACTCTATCAGATTTAGAATTAGGGAAAAGGAGCCAATTAATAACGTTAATTCAAGTTCTAAGAATTCTAAATAAACTTCATGTTCTTGAATCATTTGAAGTGAAACAGCAAATCAGCCCGATTAAGTTGGCCGAAATGGAGATGAAGAAACGCCAAAAAGCCTCAAGACAAGATAGAAGCACATCAACACATAAAACTGACTGGTAATGATACATAGTGCTTTTGTAAATATATGGAATAGGAGAGTTGGTGCTATTGCTTGGAATCCCAATACAGGATTAGGAACATTTCAGTATGATACCTCTTTTTTAAAATCAGGTATTAACTTATCTCCAATTCTAATGCCCATTGAAAATGGAGATGTTTTATATGAATTCCCGGAAAATAGAAATAAGAACACATTTAAAGGTTTGCCCGGGTTATTAGCAGATATTCTGCCGGATAAATATGGAAATGCTTTAATTAACACTTGGTTAGCAACTCAAGGAAGACCTAGTAATAGTTTGAATCCTGTAGAAACCCTTTGTTTTATAGGTGAACGTGGGATGGGTGCTTTAGAGTTCGAACCGGTTGAACCCAAACAGAGGAACATTTCCACTAAAATAGAGCTGGGAAGTCTACTAGAAATTGCTGAAGAAATTTTATCAGGAAGAAAGGACTTTACTACAAATTTATCTGAAGGTGAAGAAAAAGCACTTTTTGAAATTCTGAAGATTGGCTCTTCGGCAGGTGGAGCAAGAGCTAAAGCTTTAATAGCTTACAACGAAAAAACAGGGGAAGTAAGAAGCGGACAAGCACGTGTGCCAAGAGATTTTGAGCATTGGCTAATCAAATTCGATGGCGTGTCTGATGCTCAATTCGGTGCCTCAGTGGGGTATGGACGAGTAGAAAAGGCATATTATGATATGGCTATTGAGGCCGGAATTCATATGATGGAGTCCAAATTATTTGAAGAGAATGGAAGGGCACACTTTATGACAAAGCGATTTGATAGAGTTCATGGTAATGAAAAAATCCATACTCAAACATTTTGTGCTATGAGGCATCATGATTTTAACGAAGTAAATTTGTATAGCTATGAAGAACTCTTTGAAACTATGCGTATGCTCAGTTTGAGTTATCCGGAAGCCCAAGAACTTTTCCGAAGAATGGTTTTCAATGTAATGTCTAGAAACTGCGATGACCACACAAAAAACTTTGCTTTTATTATGAATAAATCAGGTGAATGGAAATTATCTCCTGCATATGATATTTGCCACGCATACAGACCAGGTAGTAGTTGGGTGAGTCAGCATGCACTTAGTGTTAATGGTAAAAGGAAAAATATTGAACGTCAGGATTTACTTACAGTTGGCAAAAGAATGAACATAAAAAACGCCGAGGAAATTATAGATAAGATAGCATCAGTAGTCTCAAATTGGAGCCTTTATGCAAAAGCTGTTAATGTTGATGCAAATCTAATGGATTCTATAGGTAAGACACACCTGGTTTTATAATTAAGATAAAAACCCAAACCCCATGCAAAATTTATTATTTGACTTCTTAGCAAAATATGTTTCTTTGACAGAAGAGGAAAAAAACGCCCTCGTATCTTTAAACATCTTTCACTCAGTAAAAAAAGGGACGATTTTACTCGAAGAAGGTCAACGATCTAAAGAGGGTTACTTTGTCTTAAAAGGTTGTATTCGCACCTATTATTTGATTGACGGCGAAGAAAGAACTACTGATTTTTACACGGAAATGGATGTGTTAACCCCGACTTGTGTTATCAATAAAACGCCGTCAGAATATTATGTAAGCTGTGTGGAAGACTGCATTTTAACCATTTCAAATTCAGATATGGAGGCAGAGGTAAACAGCAAGTTCCCTAAGTTTGAAACCGTATGCAGAATCTTATCCGAAGAGCTCTTAGCTAAAGAACGAATTGATTTTGATGAGTTTAAAATATCATCACCGGAAAAAAGATACCTGAGCTTACTACAAAAAAGACCGGATCTAATTCAGCGAGTTCCCCAACACCAACTAGCGAGTTATTTAGGAATAAAACCGCAATCATTAAGCAGACTCAGAGCCAGAATTCTAGAAAAAAAGTAACGACTTAGATTTACTTTTTAACTTTAGTGAACGAGTTCCCGATTAGCGCTCGTGTACTTTTGCAGAAAATTTTAACCCAATTTAAAATACATGCAAAAGAAAATTCTATTCCTTGCTCTTTGCTTAACAATGGCAAGTCAATTTCAAGCGAAAGCGCAATCATCCAAACAAGACAGTATCTACAAAAAATATTTCATCGGGAGTTCGTTCTTGATGTTAGGGAACTTTATTCCTAACGACCCCAATAGACCTGATTTTGTGCAAATAAATCTCGGTTATAGAATAACACCGAAAGATGTTGTTTTTCTGGAATTGAAAACGTCGAAGTTTAATTGGCCGCTGGGAATGCCTTGGGATGAAATCGTTGATGAAGATCGAGCGCAATACAATTTTCCCGGCTATGTTCGCCAATTCATAGTGGGCTTTGCCTATAACCGTTTTTGGTGGAAAGGCTTATATACCGGCGTTCATGCCATGAATGCCTATCAAACATATAGAGACCTGGACAAAAAAAAGCTTGCAAACGGTTATACCTTATTTATGACCTATCGTCTGGGTTATCAGCTTAATTTTTTCAAAAATCGTTTCTTTTTTGAACCATCCATCGGTTTGACTCACTGGCCTATTAAAACCAATACTCCTCAATCCTTTAAAAATGAAGAAAAGAAATGGCCGAACTACTTCGGTTGGGAGCCCGGACTTCATTTTGGATATAACTTCTAGAAACGGATTTCTACCTATAAAACTCTAACATCCCCCTGTTCAAAAATCCAACTTTAAGAACGTATACGTTTCATTTGCCGAGCTGCATACACAACGTGTGAAAATGAATGGACAGGGGATTGCTTTGAGGATTATAGTTTTTACACACATATAACCCTAACTACAAACATCAATCTGCAATGAAAAAAATCGGTTCGTATTCCGTGTTGTTTCTCCTCACGGTATTTCTAAGTTCATGTGGCATTAATACTGCCATTGTAAGCAATCTAAATCAAAATGCTACTGAAGTTCACTTAAGTGAGAACAACTTTAACGTGATAGATCAGATAAGCGGCAGTTCCGAAGCAAGGTATATAATGGCTATTGGCGGAGTCAGCAAAAGACAACTGTACGAAAATGCGTATTCAGCCATGATGAAAAAAGCCAACTTAATGCAAGGCTCTAAAGCTGTTATTAACGTGATGACGGAAGAGCATTTCAGTGGTTTCGCCCCTTTCTATATCAGAAGAACCATAACGGTAAGTGCTCAAGTAATCGAATTCACCAGATAAAGAATCCACATGAAAAAAAATGTTTTAGCATTCATGCTTTTCTTGTTGATGGCAAGCCATTTCCAAGTTAACGCGCAATCATCCCAAGAAGACAGCACTTATAAAAAGTATTATGTTGGAAGTACACTGTTTTTATTAGGCAATTTTTCCACCGTTAATAATCCCAATTTCTTCCAATTAAATGTAGGGTATCGTTTAAGCCGAAAAGACGTAGTTTCTGTTGAACTCATCACTTGGAAATACGCATGGCCATTAGGGATGAATCCCTTTTACAACAAATCGTATGGAAAAGCAGAAGAGAAATTTCCGGGTTATATACGTGAATTTGGTATGGCTTTCGTATATCAACGATTTCTTTGGAAAGGCCTTTACACTTCCATGCACATTATGCCAACAATGCAAACATTCGTGAATGAAAACGGCAAAAAGGTGGATAAGGGTTTTCAGTTATTCAATACAAATCGAATCGGTTATCACTTCAAACTCTTTAAAAATCGATTTTTTATAGAACCGTCCGTTGGAATTGCTTACCGCCCTTACCAAACTAAAATGCCTGACGGATTTAAACAAAAAGATGATAAGTGGCCAAAGTTCACACCCGAACCGGGAATGCATATCGGGTATAACTTTTAGGCGATTTATAATCGTTCATAGTAATTGGATTGGTGTCCGATTACTCATTTATTCATTCATTCATTCATCATGCCAAATTGAACGCACCATGTAGAAATGAGAAGCCGGTTTATCCGGCTTTTTTTATGGGGTGATGGTGTAAAATGATTAGGATGCTCGTTCAAACGAAGCAAACGTCATCCTTACGAACGCAGCGCAGGATCTTTATAAAATGCCACCAATTCTCCCGAGCAAAGCGAGATGTTGTCATGTCCGACGCGTTCGGGCATCTCGTGCAATTTACAAACGAACCCGAGCGAAGCGTATACCAAACGGAGTAAAAATCAACCTGACGCAGCGCAGGATATTTATTGAATGCTACCAATTCTCCCGAGCAAAGCGAGATGTTGTCATGCCCGATGCGTTCGGGCATCTCGAACAATTTGAAAACGAATCCGAGCGAAGCGTAAACAACATGAAGTAAAACGTCATTGTGGCGCAAGCCGAATTCTAAGCAACTTTTGAAACTATCTTTAGCGAAGCGTAAACAAACCTAACGAAGCAAACCACCACACTCTAAACCTTTACAACTCTAAACCTCTACACCTTTTCC
>SBGQ01000174.1 GCA_006226965.1 bacterium
GCCGTCGCCTATAATAATACAGAGGAAGGATTTATAATGAAGCGTATAGTATGGTTATGTTTTTTCGTTTTCATAAGCGCAACATCAGTTTTTGCACAAAAAAACAGAAACGCATTTATTCAAGTTAAAAACAGCTCAAACTCAACCATTTATAATGTTATCGTCATTCACAAATACAGCGATATAAGTAAAGAAAAAAAGACCTGGATTGGTGAATTAAAACCCGGGCAAAGTACTCCGGCGGATTTTAAAGTACGCTATCAAACAGGATTCGGACGTACCGGAGCAGATTGGTGGATTGTAACTTGGACAGAAGCCCGCGATGAAAACTCAGTAACTCAATACACAACCGACCCTCAGAATTTCAGAGGGATAATAGACCAATTGGAAAAGGGCGCAAAGAAAGGTATTCCGATTGCAACTACTGTAATTGGAGTAGCTTCAGTCGGCTTAGGTCCGGTTGCCGGTTTAGCTGTTGCAGGTGGTTCTATTGTTGCAAATGAAATTGCCGACAAAACTCTTGGTAACGGCGGAACAGCTGGATTTAAAAAGCACACTCTGAAAGAAGAGGATAAAAAATTAACTACCGTTATCAATATCACAAAAAAAAGAAACGTTAGTTTTAAATCGAAATCAGGTAAGTCAACAACTGAGACTAAATCAAAAGTCATTAATTTTGAAAAACAGTGATTAACTGAGTTGGAGTGGGTTTCACACCCACTCCACATTTAACTCATTTTTAACAAATCGGGAGCAACATTTACAAAAATTCTATCGTACGGGTGTCAAGTTTTATGTGTTAAAAAGGCTTATGACATTACTACCATTGACCGAATACCAACTATCTAAATTGCTGCCCAAACAGGGGCCGGTCTTTATTAAGCCTATCTCAAACCTGCCTTTTAAATTAAGTTTCGACTATTCGAACAATCTAGCCATTTATTGCAACCCAGACTCACCTTGCGGATTTGTACATTTTAGCCATTCAGAAACTGAAATAGTATTAAGCGATACAATAGGAAATCAAATATTCAGAGTTATTCCTACTAAAGAATTCGGACAAAAAATCTGGAACATTGAATCTTCACAATTCCATCGAGTTGGATATTTAGTAAAACAGTTCTCACTTTTTCAGCATCGTTATGTAATCTATAATGCGTATGAAAATAGAATTGCACTTTTTCAGTCGGCGAAGATTAGCGCCAATAATTTCAATTTATTTTCCCCTAAATACCGCATACAGGGAAGCCTTTCAAAAAAAGACAATCAATCCAAAGCAATTTTATTGGACGGAAACACAGAAGAAACCGAGCAACCGAAAAACTGGATTCAAAGCGAGCGAGCACTACTTATAATTAGTTCCGCCATCATTAGTCAGAACCATTTTTTGATATAAAGAATCTGTACTATCTTCCCATAAACTCTGTATTTAGTTGGGAATCGCATGGAAAACGAACATCTGGAAAAACGAATTGATGAACTTGAACAACGCATTGCTTTTTTAGAGAACCAACTTGCTCCCCAAACCCCGCATAAAGCTAAAAGCGGCTTTATGGTACATCAACAAGTATCAAAATCTAATGCTACCCAAACAGTAAAGGCGCCAAAACAAACTAAGCCTACATTTTGGCAACAGAGCGATTTTTGGTTGAATAAAGTGGGTGTAACTCTACTTCTAATTTCCATTGCCTATTTTTTTTCTTATTCCATTGAACAAGGTTGGTTAACTGAAGTTTTCAGATTATACATTGGAATACTATCCGGTTTCATTCTTATCGGACTCAGTTATATTGTTAGAGATGATCGTATTCACATGCCTGATTTACTAAAAGGAGCAGGCTTAGGAATATTTTATCTTACACTTTATGCTTCTTATCAATGGTATGCGATTGTTCCGCAAAGTATTGCAGTCGTACTAACAATTATAATAACACTAACTGCTTTTGTTTTAGCATGGTTTCATAAACGCGAATATGTTGGGATTTTTGCAGTTGTTGGCGGATACATATCCCCGATTCTACTTTCATCTGAGCATCCGAATATTGTAGGGTTTACCGTTTTTGTAAGTGTGATTGCCGTTGCTTCAAGTTTAACTTCTATCAATCTAAATTGGAAAAAAATGGGGCTATTCACCATTTTTTTCGGTTGGGGTCTTATGTTTTTTGGTCAAATGAACCTATTTAAAGATGTTGAGACCACTTTATTCCAACAACTCTCGACCAGTGCTCTACTCCTCGTTTTTTTACTTGCAACGGGGCCGATAAAACTCCTAAAAAAACAGGCAGGCACATGGATTGAATGGGATTATCTATTTGTACTAACACCTCTGCTTTTTCTTGCTCAAATCTACCGCATTTTTGATTTAACCCATACTATTACAGGATTATTGGGTGCCTCAATAGCTGCTATTTTATTTTTATCCTATCTCTTCACTAAAGAACCCAATCAAAGAGCTTCGTTTATCAGTTCAGGTGCTCTAATAGGTGCCGCATCATTTTCGCTTTATTTTGATAATGATGTTTCTTTCGTTTTCCCGGCCATTTTCGGGGCGATTTCACTTCTAATTCACTCACAAAAAAAAGAGCTTTTTATTGTAGTGGATTGGCTTCTCATGATGATTGGATTATTAGGATCAGCATATGTTTTACAAAACTCTTACGCAACCATAACACCGTTCCTCAGTTTTGAAAGTTTTCTTTTCCTGTGCATGTTTGTAATGCTTGGCATAACACTTTCACAATTTAAAAATGCCGTTTATACCAATATAGCAGGCCTATTTGCCCATTATGTATTCATGTATTGGATATCGGTTGAGTTTGAATCACTTGATTTGGCTCTGTTATTTACAACAAGTGTCTGGGTTTTCTACGCCGTTTATCTACTCATTTATTCTGTCAGAAATCATAAAGACAATCTGAAAAAACTCGCCATTACAACGCTCGCTTTCATCATTCTAAAGATTTTCTTGTATGATTTAAATAATCTCGACTTCTTTTGGCGATTTATACTTCTTGCAGGAGTAGGCGGTTTTTTAATGGTAATCAGCTATGCTTACAAAAAGCTGGTGAAAGAAACGGAATAAATTCAACCGCTTCTTATTCTTATTTTACTTTCTCTGATTCAGACACAAATAATGCACAACTTGCATCTCCGGTAACGTTCACAACGGTTCTGCACATATCTAAAATCCTATCTACGCCCAAGATAAGAGCGATACCTTCTACCGGAATCCCTATGGTTTGTAGAATTACCGTAAGTGTAATAAGGCCGGCACCGGGAATTCCTGCTGCTCCAACCGATGCCATGGTAGCTGTTAAGATTATCATGAGCTGATCGGTAAGTGTTAAGTCGATACCGTAAACCTGAGCAATAAAAACGGCAGCAACCCCTTGGTATAAAGCCGTTCCGTCCATATTAATAGTAGCACCTAACGGCAATACAAAACTGGAAATTTTTGGTGATACTCCAAACTTTTCGGTGCAATTATCCATGTTAACTGGAAGTGTTGCATTACTGGAACTGGTTGAAAAAGCCAAAATCATTACTTCACGCATATCTTTTAAAAAGGAAATCGGATTACGTTTCCCCAAAAACTTCACCGATGCTGAATAGGTAATAATGATATGTAAAGCCAAACCAATAAATACAACTAACGAATATTGGATGAGGGTATATAAAATATCAACGCCAAATTTGGCAACAACAACTGACATCAAACCAAAAACACCAATCGGAGCGAATTTCATTACTAAATGCACCAATTCAACCACTGCATCATTCAATGTTTGAATCCCATTGATAAACCCACGTGTTTTTTCGGGTGGTAAATACGTTAAAGCAACTCCCAAACTCAAACTAAAGAAAATGAGTCCGAGCATATCGTTACTTGCCATGCTTGCAAATGGGTTAGTTGGAATAATCCGTACCAACATATCAACTACGGAAGTATCTTTAGCAGACATCACCTTTTCCTTGGCAACACCTTCGTAATTTTCCATTAGTGCTTTTTTGGCTGTATCATCAATGCCTGCACCCGGCTTTAAAATATTTGCCAAGGTTAATCCGATTGAAATGGCAATTGCCGTTGTAATCGTGTAATACAAAAAAGTTTTTAATCCGATTCTGCCTAATTGTTTGATATTACCCAGACTGGCAGTTCCTAATATTAATGAAGCCATTACCAAGGGCACGACTACCATGGTAATTAAACGGATAAAAATTGTACCTAAAAATTCTACATAAAGGGCATATTCGCCTGCGATTAGTCCAAATACGATACCTGCAACTAGACCAATAAAAATCTTTGTATATAGTTTCATAAATAATATATGTAATGCTGAATGCTATCCGCCAAGAGCAGCGAATAATACCGTTTAATATGGAAATGACTAAGATTTATTCGTAAAAAAATTTTAAGCGGGCATTCATTGTATTTATTTCGACTCTAATTAAAGGAAAACTACTGGCTTGAATATGCGCTAAACATAAATTTTTATTGGCCGAAATTAGTTTACCGATAGAATTCTTTCTACCTTTGATGCGAATTAATCAGATATATCACTTCTTCCTATTTGGTTGTCCTAATTGCCGACCCTCTTTAGCAGATTTCGAATTTCTGTTTCATTCCTAAACAACCAACAAAATCTCTCTTTTTTTCATGAATATCTATATTTCTAATCTCAGCTATAATATCGAAAGCAGTGATTTACTCGAATTATTCCAAGAATATGGCGAAGTAGCATCTGCAAAAGTTATCACCGATCGCGAATCTGGCCGCTCACGTGGTTTTGGTTTCGTTGAAATGGCATCAGAAGAAGCTGGTCAAAAAGCAATTTCTGAATTAGATCAAGCTGAGTATGACGGCAAAGTAATCAATGTTGCTGTTGCTCGTCCTAAAACTGACGCTCCACGTCGTTCTTTTAACGGTGGCGGTAATCGTGGCGGCGGACAACGTTTCGACCGTAGCAATAACGGCGGTGGCGATCGCGGTGGCGATCGTGGTGGTTTCCAAAACAGAGGAAAACGTTTCTAATAAAATGATTTAATTGCTTTCAACATAATTGAAAGCCAATACATTTTTTTGAAAGCCGATCTTAGTATCGGCTTTTTTTATTTTATAAAACGTGGCTGTTTACTCATACCCTTTTTCTAATACTTCCTTACTCTTTAGGATTAATGTATCTTCCGCACATAATTTTCTACGTTTAATCTCAAACAGGCATGTTTTTATTCTATAATGAACATAACAAATTAAGAGCTGGCTGGAAAATCGGTATTTTCCTCATCTTTTTAATACTCCCAACGTTTTTAGTTTCTATTGCTTTTGATTTTGTACCCAAAGAATACCGTTCCCTTCCTGTTATTCTTGCATTCATTCTCCCTCTAGCTTCTTGGTTAACACTTCGCTATGTAGATCATCTTCCGATGAAAGCGATTGGAATGTTTACGGGAGACGGGTTCCTAACTATGCTCAAAGATATTGGCTTGGGATTATTTTCCGGTGCTTTCGCTATGGGCGCAATTGCATTCATACTAAATGGTATGGACGGATTTTCATTTCAAATCAATCCAAACATAGATTACTCTAAAGCCTTGGGGTTTCTTATCACGATGATAGGAGTAGGCGTTTATGAAGAACTTCAAGTTCGCGGCTATATTTTAAGAATGCTTACTGATGGATTTCGGTTCGGAAACATGAGCGTAAAACAAAGTTTTCTTGCTTCAGCATTATTTACCTCGTTTATTTTTGGATTCTTACATATTTGGAATCCTAATGCAAACTGGGCATCAACGTTAAATATCTCCTTAGCGGGTTTATTACTTGTGTTGCCTATTGCTATTACAGGTAGAATGTATGCGTCATTTGCGCTTCATTTTTCGTGGAATTGGTTTCAAGCCGGATTATTTGGTATGCCTGTAAGCGGTAGCACAATTGAACATTCTATATTCACCTACAACCTTAATCCTTCTGAAGTTCTTCTTTCGGGCGGAAAGTTTGGACCGGAAGCCGGATTATTAGGAATTATAGGAATGCTGCTAGCTGCGCTACCTTTCTATTTCCTGTATCAAAGTCAAAGCAGAACTCTTCGTATATTTGACACACAATTTTTTGCTTTTGATGAACCAGAGGTAAACCAAGTAGAACAAAATACCTACGAGTAATCATCAAACTATAAAAACTAAACCTGTATCAGAGATTCATGATTGTGAACCTGACAGGTATTTTAAACTAAAAAATCAGCAATCAACCGAATTAATCATTTGAATTTCGTCGATTTTAATCTTAGCGAACCCATCTTAGATGGACTTAGAGATGTAGGGTTCAGCGCACCAACAAAAATCCAAAGAGAGAGCATTGTCCCCATCTTGGACGGCTCTGATATTATCGCATCATCAGAAACAGGAACAGGAAAAACCGGTGCATTTGTAATCCCTGTACTTCAAAAACTTACTGTTAACCAAACTGATGGTGTTCGTTGTCTAATTTTAACCCCAACTCGTGAACTTGCCAATCAAATTGATGAGCAGGTAACTGTAATCGGGTATTATTCCGGCGTTACATCCGCAACCGTTTTTGGCGGAACTGACGGTAACGAATTTGGCATTCAGGAACGTGCTTTGCGTGAAAACGGTGCCAACATTATTATTGCAACTCCGGGTCGTTTACTCGATCACATCAAAATGGGTTATGCTGATTTCAGCAAATTGGAAGTTCTCATTTTGGATGAAGCAGACCGTATGTTAGATATGGGCTTTCTTCCTGATGTGAAGAAAATTCTTGCCAAACTACCCGAGCAGCGCCAAAACATATTATTCAGTGCAACTATTCCTGATACACTGCACAAGTTTTTCCAATCTATTGTAAACAACCCTGTTCGTATTGATTGCTCTGTAGCTAAAACTGCAAGCGGAATTGAGCAATTTATGTACAGAGTTACGGAAGAAACCCGTGAAGAAGTTATTACTTCACTTTTAAAAAACGATGAGGTTACTTCTGCCATCGTATTCACAAAAACCAAACGTGATGCCGATTATTTATTCAAAAAACTGGTTAAAGCTGATATTGCTGCCGGAGTTATACATGGCGACCGCGAACAAGGCGAACGTGAAATAACTTTAGACGGTTTTAAAAGCGGAAAAATTCGCGTTTTAGTCGCAACGGATGTATTAGCACGTGGCATTGATGTTGATGAAGTAAGCCACGTATTTAACTTTCAGGTTCCGAATGAACCCGAAGATTATATTCACAGAATCGGAAGAACTGCGCGTGCCGAAGCCAAAGGAACTGCTGTTACCTTGGTTTCAGGAAAAGAAATGCGCGCTTGGGGAAGAATTAAAGCTCACGTAAAAACACCGATAGAAGAACGTTATCCGGAAGGCGCTGAAGTTCCTGCTCAAACAGAAGAAAACGACAGCGAATCTACCGGAAAAGCAAAACGTGGAAGAGGTCGAGCAAAAGCTGTTAAAAACGAACAAGCTAGTAGCATTTCTCTCAAAGAAATGATGGCACAAGTACCGGCTTCAACAGCTAACGAAGAGGCTTCAAAACAGTACATCAGAACATCAACAACAAAAAGACAGCCCAAATCCGAAACTGCTGAGGAAGAAAATGTTGCTGTATCTGTAGCTCAAACAGAAACTCAAACAGCAAAAGCTAAACCGGTTATCAAAAAACCTAAAGAAGCTGTTGTTGAAACGGCTCCCAAAGTTGATGACGAACCACAAACTGACACCCGAAAATCAGGCAAACGTCGCCCGGCTAAAAAACAAGACCGATCAGAAAACCAGCCTTCAAGTGCAAGACCGGCACAACCTGAAAAACCACAGACACGTGTAAAATCAGATTCTGATAAAGGTCGTCGTTCAAAAAGCAGACGCGATCGTGAATCGTCATCAGATAAAAGAAAACCTTCGTTAACTAAACGCGAAGAAATGCAACGCCGTTTCGAAGCTGTTGATAACAAACCGTCGTTTTTCTCAAAGATTAAAAAACTGTTTGGTTTCGGGAATTAAGATGATGTTAAACTGGGTAGGCATTATCGTATTAGCGACACTGATACTGAATCAGGTATTGGAGTTAATTGCAGATTCACTCAATCTAAAAGCATTAAAAACAGAGATTCCTTCAGAGTTTTCTGATGTTTACGATGCTGAGAAGTACACCACTTCACAAGAATATTTAAAAGTCGGAACTCGATTCGGATGGATTTCTTCATCTGTCAGCTTAATCGGATTTTTATCTTTTTGGTTTTTGGGTGGATTTGAAATCATCAACAACTGGGCAATCGGTTTCGATTTAGGCTTTATTCCATCGGGCTTACTATTTCTTGGTGCGCTAAGCGGACTTTCGAGCATTCTTAGCCTTCCGTTTAGCTTATACCGCACTTTTGTTATAGAAGAACGTTTCGGATTTAACCGCACAACCTGGAAAACATGGTTACTCGACGGCATAAAAGGGCTTAGTTTAACCTTAGTTCTCGGTGTTCCTCTTATTTCACTCATATTGTGGATGCTTGAAATGCTTGGCGATTGGGCTTGGTTATATGCTTGGATTGCAATGCAAGTTTTTTCATTGATTATTCAGTTTATTGCACCAACATGGATTATGCCGCTTTTCAACAAATTTACTCCTTTGGAAGACGGTACTTTACGCACGGCTATCATGAACTTTGCCGATAAAGTGAGCTTTAATCTCCAAAATATTTTTGTGATTGACGGTTCTAAACGTAGCTCCAAATCCAATGCTTTTTTTACCGGATTTGGCAAAAACAAACGTATTGCTTTGTATGATACCTTAGTAAATAATCATACAGAACCTGAATTGGTTGCTGTTTTAGCGCATGAAATTGGTCATTACAAACACAAACACATTTTGAAATCTATGATTTTAAGTACGATTCAAAGTTTTGTGATTTTTTGGCTGTTCGGTCTATTTATGCGTGAACAAGCTTTATATGATGCTTTTTATATGAGCAGCACCCCTATTTATGCGGGGCTTCTTTTCTTTTCGATGATTTTATCTCCGGTTGATATGCTTCTTTCGCTGTTTACGAATGTCCGTTCCAGAAAGCACGAGTTCGAAGCCGATGCATTCGCCGTTGTTCATACCAATGAGCGCCAACCCATGATTGATGCGCTAAAAAAATTGTCGCGCGACAATTTATCCAATTTGACTCCTCATCCTTTTTATGTTTATTTACACTACTCTCATCCGCCTGTTTTAGAAAGGATTAGAGCCATTCGAAAGATTGACTTAACAACATAAATAGTTATGGATTTAAAGGTAGAACGCAGATCTTTTGGGAATACGGGTTTACAAGTTTCAGCTTTGGGGTACGGTGCAGGACATATCGGCGCTGCTGATTTATCAGAAAAAAAGGTAGAGCAAATTCTTAATACCGTAGTAGATAAAGGAATTAATTTAATTGATACGGCTCGTGGTTATCATTTAAGCGAACAACGAATCGGTAAGTATTTATGCAAAAAACGCCGTGATGAAATCGTAATCTCAACTAAAGTCGGTTACGGCGTTGCCGGCGTTCAGGATTGGAGTTATGATGCGGTTTATGATGGTATTGAAGAGGCACGATATAAACTCCAAACCGATGTAATTGATATTGTTTATTTGCACACCTGTGATAGATATTCATTGGTTAAAGGTGAAGTCTTAGATGCTCTTGAAAAAGCTCAATCTGAAGGAAAAGTTAAAGCCGTTGGTTATTCCGGTGAAAACGAAGTCTTAGATTTTTCAATCTATACAAGCCGATTACAAACGATACAAACATCAGTGAATTTGTTTGATCAACGTGTACTGCACACATCTCTCCCTAAAGCCAAACAACACGGAATGGGAGTTATCGCCAAAAGACCTATCGGCAATGCACCTTGGAGATTTGATGAACAACCATTTGGGAATTATGCTGAAACCTATTGGAATCGCATGAAAGCCATGCATTTAGACTTTGGCGACCAATGGCTGGAAACCGCTTTACGTTTTACTGTTTTCTGGTATGGCGTCGATTCTGCAATTGTCGGCACTACCAATTTAAATCATCTTGATGCTAATATTGAAGCCGTAAACAAAGGCAAATTGGACGAAGACCAAATTCATTATTTAGTAGGATTGTTCAGAACTCACGATAAAAACTGGGTCGGACAAGTCTAAATTCAGTTAATTTGATTTTCAAATTCGTTCTATTCATCAAACAGTCTGCTAATTCGATTTAAGACTTCCTTATATTCTGTCGATTTTAAATTGTAAGAACCTCTATGAAAAATTTCGCACTAGTCGGAGCAGCCGGATATATCGCTCCTCGCCACTTGAAAGCCATTAAAGACACCGGAAATCAATTAGTTGCAGCCGTAGATAAACATGATTGTGTGGGAATAATGGATAGTTTTTTCCCGAAAGCTGCTTTCTTTGTTGAGTTTGAACGCTTCGACAGACATGTTGAAAAACTCGCACGCGAAAAGAATCAGAAATTAGATTATGTAAGCATCTGCACACCAAACTATTTGCATGATGCGCATATTCGATTTGCCCTTCGTGCCGGTGCTGATGCAATTTGTGAAAAACCATTGGTTTTAAACCCTTGGAATATCGATGCCTTACAGCAAATCGAAAAAGAAACCGGAAACAAAATTTATAATGTATTACAGCTTCGTCTGCACAAAACCATTATTGATTTCCGCGAAAAAATGCTGAGACGCCGCGGCGATAAAAAAATCGATGTGGATTTAACCTACATCACGTCACGCGGCAATTGGTATTACACCTCATGGAAAGGCGATATAGCCAAATCCGGTGGAATTGCAACGAATATCGGCGTTCATTTCTTCGATATGTTGAATTGGGTTTTTGGTGATATTCAGGAATCTAAAGTACATGTACATACACATGACCGAGCATCAGGATTTTTAGAATTTGAGCATGCAAGAGTTCGCTGGTTTTTAAGTATCAATGCCGATACCTTGCCAAAAGAAGTAGCTGCGAAAGGTCAGCGCACGTACCGTTCTATTCAAATTGAAGGCGAAGAACTAGAGTTCAGCGAAGGTTTCACTGAATTACACACAGAAACGTACAAAGACATTTTGAGCGGCGGTGGTTACGGTTTAGAACACGCCAGAAAAGCCATTGAAATCGTTCATTCTATTCGTAATGCTTCTCCGGTTGGCATAAACGGCGATTACCATCCGTTTGCAGCATTACCTTTAAGTGCACATCCATTTGGTTAATGAATAAACCTGTTCTCGTTACGGGAGGAGCCGGATTTATTGGCTCTCATTTGATTGATTATCTGCTTGAAAAAGGATTTCAAGTAATTGGAATTGATAATTTTTCTCAAGGAAATCCTCATAATCTAAAATCAGCAAGAAAAAATTCTCGCTTCTCTCTACTTGAACGTGATATTACTTCACCGGGTTTTATTGAACAGATTTCAGAATATAATCTTTCAATGATTTTTCACTTAGCTTTTCCGGTTGGCGTTGAAACGGTAATGCAAACTCAGGCCACTATTTTTGAAAACCACTACAAAAGCAGTCTGGAGTTATTTAATTGGGCTGCTGAAAAACATATCCCGCTCTTTTTCGCTTCATCATCAGAGGTTTACGGCAACCCTGTTACCGTTCAGGTTTTGCAAGAATCAGATGCGCTTTTACCTGAAAATTTCGATCTGAATTCACCTCGATTCGTTTATGGAAAAGTAAAACGAGAATTAGAGTTACATGGATTAACCATTTTCGAAAAACAGGAAACTCCATTTATTGCCGGGAGATATTTTAACGTTTTTGGGTCGCGTCAGGCACAAAATCAGGGTATGGTTATTCCTAATTTTTTAAATGATATAAATCAGGAAAACCCTATTTCTATTTATGGCGATGGTTCTCAAGTCCGATCTTTTTGTCCGGTTGATTTTGCGGTAAAAGTCAGCACAGAATTGTTATCAAAAAACAGAACTGAACAATTCACTGTTAACATTGGTTTACCGGAAAGTATTACCATTCAAAATTTGGCGGAATGGATGATTCAAACAGCTGAATCTTCATCAAAAATTGATTTTATCTCATTGGAAAACAAACCGGGAAGAAGTGAAGCAATTCATACACGAATTCCCGATATTTCGTGCCTCTTGAATAAGCTTCCTGAAATCGGTTTACCTGATTTTAAACAGGAGCTTAGAAACATGATACGTACACAGAAAGATTTATTACATACTCATGAGTAGTACACAAAAATTCGGCGTGGTTTTAGAAGAAAAATTACACGCTAAAACAGCAACTATCGGGATTATCGGTTTAGGTTACGTTGGACTTCCTCTTGCTGTTGAATTTGCTAAAAACGGTTATAAAACTATCGGATTAGACGTTTCAGAGCCAAAAGTTGCTTTATTAAATGCCGGTAAGAATTATATCGGCGATGTAAAAGATGAAGACTTGGCACAAGTAGTTGCCGATAAATCGTTTTACGCCACCACAGATTACAGTAAAGCCAAAGAAATTGATGTGCTTTACATTTGTGTTCCAACTCCGATTACAGCTTACAAAGACCCCGATTTATCATACATCATTTCAGCTACAGAAGCTATTCAACCACATCTTAGAAAAGACCATTTGGTGATACTCAAAAGCACTACTTTCCCGAATACTACGGAAGGTTATGTTCAACCGATTCTGGATAAAATGGGTTTAAAAGTAGGCGAAGATTACTTCTTGGCATTTTCACCTGAACGAATTGATCCGGGCAATACTCAATGGACTACTGCTAATACACCTATTGTTGTAGGTGGTGTTACACCTCGTTGTACCGAATTGGCATCACTTTCCATGCGTCAGGTTGTTGGAGTTATTCATGAAGTTTCCAATCCAAAAGTTGCGGAAATGGAAAAACTACTTGAAAATATTTTCCGTGCAGTAAACATTGCTCTCGTTAATGAAATGGCACAACTCTGCGACCGTATGGGCGGTGTAGATATTTGGGAAGTGGTTAAAGCCGCATCAACCAAACCTTACGGATTTATGCCTTTTTATCCGGGTCCCGGTTTAGGCGGACACTGTATTCCTATTGACCCCTATTACCTCTCTTGGATGGCTCGCAAATACGATTTTGAAGCGAATTTCATCACATTAGCAGGAAGTGTAAACGACAACGTTCCTTTTTATGTGGTTAATAAAGTAATTGAAGTTATCGCGAATGAACCCATTCGATTAACCGATGCAAAAGTGCTCATTTTAGGTGCTGCTTTTAAGAAAAACGTAGATGATATGCGCCATTCTCCGGCTTTAAAAATCATCGAAATTCTACAAGCAAAAGGCTTCAACAATCTTTTCTATCACGATCCTTATGTTGCAAGTCTACGTGAAGAAGGATTCGATTTAGATTCTGTAGAACTCTCTGCCGAATCCTTAGCAGAGTACGATTGCGTACTTTTAGTTACCGATCACAGCAATGTGAATTATCAGTTTATTGCAGACCATGCGAAAGTTGTATTGGATACCCGAAACGCGTTTGCATCGGTAAAACCATCAAAAGCTGAAATAAAGCTCATCGGTAGCGGTAAATTTTAAGTAAATACTATGGAGCAGGCACAATTAGCGAATATCTACACGCGACATCGTGAAATCCTGCTCGATTTGTATCATGATGCCCTTGAGGAGATGCATCCGTCGCAATTATTGAACCGTAAAATTCAGCGAAACGGGCGTATTCTCCGCATCGGAGACGATGAAATTACACTTTCTCACGCTGCTCCTATATACATAATCGGTTCCGGGAAAGCTTCAGCTACTTTAGCCATCGCCTTAGAAAAATTAGTAGGCGATTATATTGAAGATGGAATTGTACTCATCCCGCGTGGAGCGTACCAAGCTTCTAGATTTGTTCAGTTTTTTGAATGCGATCACCCTCTGCCGAGTGAATCCAATTATGCGGCAACACTCGAGCTTTTAGATTTTATAACAACGATTCCAAAGCATGCTGTTGTCATAAATCTATTATCGGGCGGAACATCTGCTTTACTTTTCAAACCAAATGCGCTGGTTTCTGTTCGCTCCTTGCAGGTCGTTTTTGAGCTTTTACTGGATTCTGGTGCAACTATTGAAGAAACGAATATTGTCCGCAAACAATTTTCAGAAGTTCATGGCGGAAGAATGTTGGCATTATTAAAAGATGTACATCTGTATGATATTATTCTTTCTGATGTACCCGGCAACAACCCTGCAACCATAGGAAGTGGCCCCACAACTATTGATGACTCCGACATAAGTGATGCACTTCGCATTCTTGAAAAGTATGAACTCATCAAAAAAGTGCCTTTAGATGTTACAAATTTCATTTTTGAAACACTTCGAACAGGAAAAACTTCTAAACCGCGCCCCGGTGACGATGCTTTGATTTTTCACCGCCAACATGTTATCGGTACATCAACCGATTTAGCCCAATCCATTGCATTAAAAGCACAGGCAAAAGGGTACACAAGTTGGTTTAACGAAGCCGCTTATTCAGATTCGACCCGACAAATGGCAATTGAAATTTCCAGAAAAGCGATTCAGGTTTTATCGCACGGAAAAGACATCAAAAAGCCGGCTTTGCTCATTTTTCATGGTGAAAGTTATGTGAATGTTACCGGTACCGGACAAGGCGGAAGAAATCAGGAATTAGCCTTAACTGCGGGCATTTCGATTGAAGGTCAACACAAAATTTCCATGCTTAGTCTCGGAACGGACGGAAAAGATGGCCCTACTGATGCTGCCGGCGCACTAGTTAACGGTTTAACAACGTTACGTGCACGAAAAAAAGGATTAGAACCTGAAGTTTTCTTAAGAAACAACGATTCGTATTCTTTCTTCAAACAAACCGGTGATCTTGTATTCACCAAAAAACACGTAACTAATCTTATGGATATTCAACTGGTATTGATTGACTCATGATTTGGCAAGCTGCTCATTTTCTCTGGTTATTACTTTTTATCCCATTATTAATTGTTGCTCATATAGGTTTAAAAAAATATTGGAGCACAAAAATTGAGCGATACTTCAAACCGGAATTGCTCAAAAAATTGTATAAAGGTCCGTCTGCTTGGATGACAAACCTTCGATTTACTTTTTCCTTAGCCGGATTAACCTGTTTGATTATAGCTTTAGCAGGCCCGAAAATCGGTACAGAAGTTCGTGAAGTTCAGCGCCGCGGAGTTGATGTGATGATTGCACTCGATTTATCGCTGAGCATGAAAGCAGAGGACGTTTCCCCCTCCCGTTTAGATAAAGCGAAATACGAAATCAGTCGTTTGCTCGAACGCTTAAAAGGCGACCGAGTTGGTTTAATTGTATTCACGGGTGAAGCCTGGTTACAAAGCCCGATGACCACCGATTACTCTGCCTTGCGTCTGTTTTTGAATATTATTGATACCGACCAAATGCCAAGTTCCACCACAAACTTTGCCGAAGCTATGTCCACATCAATAAGGGCATTCGAAGCTATCGAAAAAGAATCCAAAGCTGCGAAAGTCTTACTCATTATTTCTGACGGTGAAGACCAAGGCGAACCTTATGGCGATGAATTAAGCGAAGTAGTAAACAAAGGTATATCTGTTTATACCTTAGGAATCGGAACGCTGGAAGGCGGAACCATTCCTATGTACGATGAAAACAAACGCCTCATCGGTTACAAACGCGACCGGGCATCAGGCACTGTGGTTGTTTCCAAATTGCAACCGCAAACCCTCAGCGATATTGCGGATAAAGGCAATGGAGATTTCTATCAAATTCAGCGTGGCAGCGACGGCCTCGACGGATTTATTCAAAAAATTGACCAATTAGAAAAAGGTGAATTTGCTAGACAAGAATACGCCGACTTTAAAAATCAATACCAATATTTAACCTTTGCAGCTTTGCTGATGTGGCTTTTTGCATGGCTGATTCCACACGCAACAAAGAAAAGTTATTACGAACAAACCACATGATAAAACTGCTGGTAACAGACCTCGACGGCTGCGTTTCCCACCCTTTTAATCCGCCCAATTGGAACGCCATCACACAGATTAAAGAACTCAACGAATTATCTCTAACGAACCCTCAAATTCCGGCATTAACCATTTGCACCGGAAGACCTTATCCCTATGCAGAAGCAGTTGCGCAATGGTTAAATGTGCGCCATTATATCTTATTTGAAGCCGGGTCGGGTGTGTATCATCCAAAAACAAATGCGTTAAAATACTCAGAGCTCATCACACCGGAAATTCAAGCTTATTTTGATGATTTACGCCAATGGGCACACAACGAAATCATTCCTTTATTTTCCGATACATTAATCGAATTGGCAAAAAAGTTAGATGTTGGAGTCGTGAGTCCGGATTTTTCCGTCATTCAGCAGGTGTATCAAAAAATGTTGGAGAAAACTGCAGACCGACAGGATATCGTTGAAGTTCACAATACAGACGTTTCCGTGAACGCGATTTACAGAAATCTGAACAAAGGCACGGGCTTGGAATGGCTTTCCCAATTAACGGGTATTTCTGTAAATGAAATGGCTTATGTGGGCGACGGCATGAACGATGCGCCTGCTTTAGAATTGGCTAAATTCGGTTTTGCGCCCGATAATGCACGTCCAGAAGCGAAAGATGCTGCTGATTTTGTGCTTAAAACAGACAGTACGGAAGCGGTTCTGGAAGCTTATGAATTCTGCATCGATTACAATCAAAAGCACAGCTAAAAAACACGTATTTTTAGACCATGTTATTAGCGCTTATATCAGATATTCACGGTAATCTTCCCGCACTTGAAGCCGTTTTTAAACAATTAGACGAACTCAAACCCGATGCTATTTTAAGTTTGGGTGATGTTGTCGGGTACGGACCTAAACCTGCGGAATGCGTCGATTTTCTGCGCGACAGAAAAATCCAAAATATTATGGGAAACCATGATGCCGGAGTTGTCGGTAAACAAGATTTAGGATTATTCAGAGAGCCGAATCATTCCTTATTAAAATGGACAATAGAACATTTAAACGCTGAACAATTACAGTATTTAGATGATTCGCCCTATACCATGGCAAGCGATGAACTCAATTTTTTAGCCGTTCACGCATCTCCAAGTGAGCCTTCTCGTTGGCGTTATATCCAATCTGCAATTGACGGCAGAAAGATTCTAACTGAAATTTCTCAGAATCTTTGTTTTGTAGGACACACTCATATTCCGGCAGTAATACCCGACCGACTAGGTGTTTTTAATGTAAAACCGGGAGTTCGCTACATTATAAATCCGGGAAGTGTTGGTCAGCCCAGAGATCAAGACAAACGAGCCAGTTTCGGTTTATTTAATTTTGATGAGTTCAGTTATAAAAATGTACGTGTTGAGTTCAACAAGTCGTATGTTTATCAACAATTTGAAGAAATCGGCATTTCGATGGAAACAGCCAAACGCTTAATGCCATAATCAGCCTAACAAACCTATTGAAAACCACTCCTTTGAAAGAAGAAAAAATCATTTTAGATCATATCGACCCGATTCATGTCTTAGGATCGCACGATAAACATATTCGTCAATTAGAGTCAGCTTATCCCGAATCGAGCATTGCAGCACGCGGTGATATTATTTTCATCAAAGGCTCTGAGGAAGATGTTAACGACATCAAAAAGCTGATAGAACAAATGATTTTAACGGTTGAGCGTAAAGGCAGACTCACCGATTTCGACCTCGAAACCTTACTTCTAATGACCAAAAGCGACCGCGAAGTGGAAGCGCCTTCGTATTTGAGTTCTGAAGTTATCATGAAAACCACTTCAGGAAATCCGATTACGGCACGCACACCGGGGCAAAAACAATTAGTAGAGAAACATAAACACAACGATATTTTATTTGCCATTGGCCCTGCCGGAACCGGTAAAACCTATACCGCCGTTGCCTTAGCTGCCCGTGCTTTAAAAGAAAAACGTGTTAAGAAAATTGTATTATGTCGCCCTGCAGTTGAAGCAGGTGAAAGCTTAGGATTCTTGCCCGGCGATTTAAAAGAGAAGATCGACCCGTATTTGCGTCCTTTATATGATGCGCTCGAAGAAATGATTGAAGCCGATAAACTCGAGTTCTACATCCAGAAAAAGATTATTGAAATCGTGCCCTTGGCCTACATGCGCGGACGCACATTGAATAATGCATTTATCATTTTAGATGAAGGTCAGAATACGACACACCTTCAAATGAAGATGTTTTTAACACGCTTAGGTATTCATTCAAAGGCGATTATAACGGGTGATATTACCCAAACGGACTTGCCAAGTAAAACTCAATCGGGTTTAATTTCTATCCAGTCGATTTTGCAGAAAATCAAAGGAATTGATTTCGTGTACCTCGACGGCAAAGACGTGGTTCGCCATAAGCTGATTCGTGATATTATCGACGCTTACGAAAAGCACGACGCTGAAAAGAAGTAATTAAACAACCTCTACCATTGGCAGAATATCTTGTGTAATTCTATTTGAAGACAAATCATACGCTGTCTGCAAATTCATCCAAAACTCGGGAGTCGTATTCATCGCCTTTGATAACAGCCATGCCGTTTGAGAAGTAATACCGCGTTTACCTCTTACAATTTCGTTAATTCGTTGTACAGGAATTTTCAAATGCCTTGAGAGTTGCTTTTGAGTTATTCCCAGAGGTTCGATAAACTCATGTAAAAGTATTAATCCGGGGTGAGTTGCTATTCTGTTAGTTGGTATCATAGAGCTTAGTGGTAATCTATTATTTGAACGTTAAATGCATTGCCATTTTCCCATTTGAAAATAATTCTCCATTGAGAGTTGACTCGAATACTATAAAAACCTTGTAAATCACCTTTCAATGCTTCGAGCCTGTTTCCTGGTGGAGATTTTAAATCGATTAAATCAATCGCTGCATTAATCATATCCAACTTAACAATAGCAGAAGTTTGAACTGTTGACGGGATTTTTCTTGATTTTGTACTTAAAATCCCATGAAATAAATCAGATGTTGCGGTATCAGCGAATGTTTTAATCATCTTTCACGAATTCACGGTAAACATGATTAGTATAATACTGATTTTATAGAATTTATAAAACATAGCTACCATTTATTATCTGTTTCATATGTTTACTTTTCAGTTTCGTATCTTTAGCTCTTGAAATAATTTAAGCCAGTAATACTTATTCCAACCCATGTCTCATTCAACCGTTCATTCTCTTTATGAGGGTACATTTTCCGTTGCACTTGATAAAGAATTCAAGCCGATGGATAGAAACGGGAAACCTGAAAAAGGCGCACTCCGCATTTCCATTCAGCCATTTTTGGTTAAAACTGAGCAGCGCAATTTCTTATTAGACACCGGTTTAGGTGAATTCGGCGCCGGAACCAGCGTAGAAACCTTGCGCACCAATATGGCTGAACACGGCATTTTCCCCGAAGACATTCACGATATTTTCTTGAGTCATTTACATTTTGACCATCTAGGCGGTTTGGCTAATCGTGAAAACGGGTATTGGGAACTCACCTTTCCGTATGCAAAAATCTGGCTTTCCAGACGTGAATTGGACAAAGTTTTGGAAAAACATGTGTTTTATGATGAAGAGAAAACCGAGTTTATGTGGTTTTTAAACGCACAAGCCGATTTCCATTTTTACGAAGATCATCAGAACAAACCTTATCCCGAATTTGAGATTGTTACTGTTGGCGGACATACCGAATATTCTGTTGCCATTTTTTACGATGATGCAAACCTGCATCTGTTAATGGGCGGCGATGTACTGCCGACTAAAGGCCATGTGAACCAAAAATTTGCAGCTAAATACGATTTTAATCCCAAGCAGAGTATTGAATCCAGAAATGGGCTCGCCAAACGTGCATTTGCTGAAAAACGAATTATTTGTGCTTATCACAGCTCAGAAACCGCACTTTTCACCTTGAGTGATTATCAGCCGGAAGCAGGTTACAGCATTACAAAATATGAAGCGCGTTAATTTGTATCTTCAAACTTCTCCATACATCTAAGTCCATTTTATTTTTTGAAACCTGATTTTTTAACCACCGACGCAGAAGTCACACAATTCATACATCGATTATCCGATAAGGGGATTTCGAGAATCGCGTTAGATTTTGAAGGAGATCAGGGAACGGTTCATTACCACAACCGTATTTCTATTGTTCAAATTTTTGACGGGGAAAAAGCATTTATTATTGATGTTTTAGCGCTTGAAACGGCTGATTCCTTGCGTGATTTTTTACGCTCAACTACCATTCAAAAAGTGATGTTCGCCAGCACTAACGATCAGTATATGTGCCAGAACGTGTTGGATTGTACCTTGATGAATATTCGAGATATTGCCGTAGCCCAAAAACTGTTAAACGAACCGATTAATATTGCTAACCATATCGGAATTGATAAACAGGAAAAAGACCAACTCCAACGGGCAAACTGGATTAGGCGCCCGCTTACAGATGAACTAGTTGAATACGCCATAAACGATGTACTGGATTTGCTCAAAATAGAAGACGTGTATGTTTCTCAGCTTGAGGCCAACAATCTGCTCAAAGTCTATGAAGCCGGATGTGCAGATTTATCAAAACAAGACTACCGCATGGATCCGCTTTATGTGTATTCCAGACGTATCGGCTCGTACAAACACATGAATGCCAAACGTAAATTGGCTTTGCGCACAATTTGGATTTTCCGCGAATTAGTCGGTGAGTTTATCGATAAACCTGTGGGTCATTTATTCTCAAAAAAATTGATGCCGTTTTGGGTTCGTAAAGGCCTTGACCCACGAGAAGAAATCATGCAGATGGTGAATAAACGACTCCGCAAAGAGAGACAAGTGAGCGAATCGGACATCAACCGATTATGGCATGAAGCGGAAGAACTGGCAGAGAATGCGATGTATTAATAGGTGATGGACACTCAAAATAGCACGAGTACATACTCGCGCTTTATGAAATAATATTTATAGATTGAAATAAAGATCTAACGTTTTTGAAGTTATTCAGGAGGCTAATAGATGAAAGTGAACGTGAAAAATAGCCCTAATTGGTATAATCCCGATAAAGAATATTTAGTATTAGGGATTGAAATTTATCTATATAAACTTGATGCTCGTGTCAGGCTCTATTCGGATATTAATGAATGTCCAGCTTTAGTTAAGTTCGAAGATTTAGTTGTTACAGATAGTTATATTCCAGAGGAATGGATTAGTGTTCATGACACCCAAAAAAATATTTTCAAAAACGGATACCCAAAGTTCTACGAAACAAATTTTTGGGTTAATTATTTTGATGAAGAATGTGAAGAAATTGAGTATTTCAGAGAATTTATCGAGGAATATAATCTGAAGTAATTATCCTAAGTTGTCATATATATTGAAATCGTTATTTATCTGATTAATTATAACAAACACTCGCGCTTTTATGGGGATTATACATGAAGAAGTGGAAATGGCAGAGAATGCAATTTATTAGATTGAATGTTGTGTAACCACTTGCAATAAGGATAGCAGTGAGCTCCTGCGAACGAATAGCCTGACCCGAGCTTGCGAGGGGATTGCCCAAATGATACTCTAGTGCAATTTAGTTATAGATTGATGTTCAATTCCTTCTCTACTTTATGACACAAATGTCATCCCCTTTTTCAAAATCCGTATCTTTCGGCGAATTTTTTAACCCGAATCCAATCATGGCGCAAAATAATTTCTCTACACACCACGGAATGGTGGACATTCTTCCTGAAGAAGCTGCCAAATGGCAATACTTAGAATCTTTAATCCGTGATGTAGCCCGCTCCTTTCATTTCGAAGAAATCCGCACTCCAATTTTAGAACAAACCGAATTAATTGCTCGTGGAATCGGTGCCTTAACCGACATCGTTTCTAAAGAAATGTTTGCTTTTTCCCGCGGGGAAGACAATTACGTATTGCGTCCGGAAGGAACAGCGCCCGTTGCCCGCGCCTATATTCAACACAGTTTGCAACAACGAGGCGGAACTCAGAATTTGTTTTATATCGGCCCCATGTTCCGTGCCGAGCGTCCGCAAAAAGGTCGTCAGCGCCAGTTTCACCAGTTTGGAGCAGAAGTATTAGGTTCCGCCGACCCACTCGCCGATGCCGAAATCATTGCCTTTATGATGGAAGTGTATAAACGAATCGGCGTTAAAAACATGGTTTTAAAACTCAATTCGGTGGGCGACCCTGAATCTCGTGCCGCTTACAAAACCGCCTTGCAAGATTATTTCAGACCATTTTTATCTCAATTGAGTGAAATCTCTCAAGCTCGTTTCGATAAAAATCCGATGCGTATTTTGGATTCCAAAGAGCCGGAAGACCAGCACATTAAAGCGAATGCGCCTAAAATCACCGATTATTTGAACGAAGATTGTTCCAATCACTTCGAAAAAGTAAAATCGCATTTAGACCGTTTGGGAATTACATACATACTCGATCCCTTTCTTGTTCGCGGCTTAGATTATTATACTAAAACAGCATTTGAATTAACTTCGAGCGATTTGGGCGGGCAAGATGCACTCGGCGGTGGCGGTCGTTACGATTTGTTGATTGAAGAATTGGGCGGCAAAGCGACTCCTGCTGTTGGCTTTGCTTCCGGAATGGAACGTTTGCTTATTGTTTGTGAAGAATTGGGAATCGAATTAGCCAAACCAAAATCGGTTGATGTCTATATCGTTACTCGCGGTGAAGTGGCTCAGGCTTGGGCGATGGAAAACATCCGAACCATTCGCGAAACAGGCCTAAGCGCCACAATGGATTTATCAGGAAAATCGATGAAAGCCCAAATGAAAGACGCCGACCGAAAAGGTGCTCGTTTTGCTATTATCGTAGGTGAAGATGAACTCCAACAAGGTTTAGTTAACTTTCGAGTTATGGCCGACAGCACTGAAGAATCAATCTCTTTTACGGATGCACTTGCCAAACTAAACACCTAATTCAAGGTTTATGAATCGTACTTTTTCCATTCTTTTTGCTGTTTTTGTTGCGCTGTTTTTACTCGTTTTTTGGAGAATTTCAGCGAATGAAACGGCTTTGGAAGAATCGATTAACCATTTTACAGTGAAAGGAAATCGAGGACAGGTTTCTGAGGTTTCTATCAGCTTGTTGAACGGAAGTACCACATTTTCAAAATTAAGTATCCCGATTGATTCACTTAGCTCCGTTAAAGCTTCACGTTTAGATGTATTTATCGGTAGAATGAATATGCTTCGTTTAGCTTTATTCAATCCTGTTTCTGTTTTTCAATCCGGTGAAGCTTTGCGAGCCGTTTTGGAAAATCCCGTTTACGTTTCAACAGATGTGAATTACCCCTTTGCTGAATATATTACATTAAGTTCTGCGGGAGATATTACCGATGCTGTACGCTCATATATCAGCAATAAACCCATGAATCAGGATTGGAAAATTCAAGCTGAGTTTATCGGGGTTTCAGCTTGGAAAGACCAAAGTAATTCAAAAGACCGCTCTTTAGCTGTCCCTGTTTTTGATCGTGTTGATGTTTCGGTCTCGTATCAAAACGGACTCAAGGTTTTAAGCAGCGAAATTTCGGCTATCAGTTCTACTGAAAATCAGGCATTGGTTCAGGCACAGTTTTTTTATGACGGTAAATCATCCATCAAACAACCGATAAAATCAAACTTAACCATTGATTACAATGGCTCTTTTCCTGCCAAATTCCCGATTCCCGGTTTAGAAAAATCAACGTTGAGCAGCACTTACGCTAAAATTAACGGCACCATTGAAACAAAGGGCTTACTTGTTTCCCAATCTGATATTCGTTTTTATACTCGAGGATTAAGTTGGACGCCGCCATCAAAATGGCCACAATCCTTAACTCCCGCTTATTTCATTTTCGGAGCTAATCCCAAACCGGTTTCTATTGATTCTCTTCGATTCAATTTAAAATTGACGGATAAATTACTTCAGTTGGATGATTTCCGATTTTTTGGTTCCATCATGCAAATCAGCTCCGATATCTATGCACCGGCTTTGCCGAACTCCAATCATTATCTATTTGAAGCGGCATCAGCTGAGGTCTATTTCAAAACTCCTGAAAGCGCCCAACTCGCTCAAATGCTGATTAAATACAGCGGAAATCAACTTCTGCACATAAAAAATAATCGTCTGCGAATACGGTTACGAGGAACAAGCGATAAACCGGCGTTTACGAGTTATTAATTCGAAACTAGCATTAAACTATTTAGTGTTTTAAGTTTGAATCAACCGATACAAACGTTTATCCATTTATCAATCGTTTATATATACTAATTCCTTTTCTCCAAGCTCTGCTTGATGATGATATTCGATATATCGCTTATACTCATCTTCACCCATATAACGGCTTAGACTTTCGGGTTCGCTTTTCAGTAAATCCACGATAATCATTCCGTCTATTACATCCGAAAATTCGTAATCAACATTAAATGCAGCCAGTTTTCCATTCATTTTAATGTATTGCTTAATTAATATCGGCATTCCGCCCATTTGAGGATCGAGTTCTTTTACCATTCCGTTTACCTGATCTAAATTCAAGTGCGGCATTAATTCAGAAATACGCTCAACAATACTTTCTTTTTTAGCTTTATAGGGATTTCTTGATGTTACCAAAGGCGCAAGCTGCGTCTCCCAGTGATTCGCTTTTAAATAGTTCATGATGAGCTGTTTAGAAACCTCCGAGTAATCTTTACTCATACTCACAGCTCCCAATAAATAACGATAATGCGGATTTCTGTACACAAACGTGCTTATCCCTTTCCACAACAAGAGCAGAGGCTGAAACGACTTTTGATACTCAGGATTTACAAACGAACGACCTAGTTCAATTCCCGGTTGAACTCTATCCAAAAACTCATCTTGCAATTTGAATAAGGAATGGGAATACAAACCTTTTTTTCCAAAAATATTGAGCACGTTATCAATCATTGCTAAACGATAAGCACCCACAATTTTTCTGGCTTCTTTATCCCAAATAAACAAATGCTGATAATAGTGATCGTACGAATCGGTGTCCGATTCATTCCCGCTGCCCTCACCCACTAAACGGAAACTCAATTCTCTTAGGCGACCAATTTCGCGCATAATATTCGGAATTTGAGCATCGGGCGCTAAATAGACTTCATAATTCCCGCTGCTTACCATCAAATTACTATCCGATAAACGTGCTATTTCCTGCTCCATCACTTCTTGCTTAATCGGACGCACAAGTGCTTGCATATATGTCTTTGGCTCTGTTTTCCTTAAACTCGTTTTGTGCTTTCTTCGAAGCATAAACGTACGCGATTCGAAATAGGCCATTTGTAGCTTAGCCGTTTCTAAGTTTTGATACTCTTTATATCGAATCGGACTTCCGATACTCACTTTTATCGTGTGACCCTTTTTATTCACAAATTGATGTGCCAATAAGGCTGTTCTCAACTTAGGATGAACCAATCCTGCCAAATGAAAACTCAAACTGTTACTTCCCGAAAAATACATCGGAACTATGGTAGCCTTTGCTGATGAAGCAATTTTTGCCAAGTTTTCATTCCAGGTCGGCTCGGAAATTTTTCCTGTTTTCGGATTAAATGAAGCTACTTCACCGGATGGGAAAGCACCCATCACATTGCCGTTATCTAACCACGTTTTTATTTGGCGAACTCCGCTTAGATTTTTTTTGATTGAAGATTGCGAACCGAACGGATCCACAAAGAAAAACAACTCGCGCAATTCGGGAATACGATGCAAGATATCATTGGCAAGGATTTTAACATCTGGTCTTACTTTTTTGATGAGTTTCGCCATCAACAGACCTTCAATTCCTCCAAAGGGATGATTTGAAACAACCATCACACTTCCCTGCTTCGGGATGCGTTCTAGCTCAGCTTCGTTTATCTCAATGGCAACACTCAAATAATTTAATATATCATCGATAAACTCAATGGGGTCTTTCGATTTATCACAAGCCTGATAAATGGTATTTAAACGGGTTAATGCCAAGGATTTTTCAATACCTGTTTCGATGGCTTTCTTAAAAAAACCTTTTTTATTCTTCTTTGAAGGTAAATTGATTGAAAAAATTCCGCTATTCGGGGTAGGTAAATGGGCTTGCATATCAGTCATAACAACATAGATTTTATTCAATCTGAACCTATGGGTTGTACATGAAGCCGAATTTAAAACGGTGTTATTTCTTCATTAAGTGAATATTACAGTAAAATGATGCAGATATTAACGAGTTGGAATACGAAAAAGAATTACAAAAGCACTCAACCCGGTAAGAATTGCAATGAAACTTATTGATGCGGGAACACCTACAAAATCTGCAATAACTCCCGTTAACAAAGCGCCTATGGCATAACCCATATCGCGCCACAATCGGAAGATTCCTATACTTTTTGCGCGGTCTTCGGGATGAGTATTCACCGCTATTGTTGATAAGAATGTTGGGTAAACTAAGGCTGTACCTATTCCTAAAAAAATCATTATCCCTGCATACATCCACTTAGTTTCACTCATTAATAATCCCATTAATGCGAACGCTTGAATCAACATTCCCCAAAAGAGTAATTTCTTTTTTGAGTAATGGTCGCCCATTTTTCCGGTAATTATTTGAGACAAACCCCAAACGGCCGGATATAAACCCGTAACAAATCCGATTTCATCGAGTGAATAGCTATTTGCCGCTAATAGTACAGGCACTAAACCCCAAACCATTCCATCATTCAGATTATTTACTAAACCAGCTTGGGTAACAGAACCAAGAATTTTATGCTTCCAAGTTGTTTCCCAAAATATTGCTTTTAAGTAGGGTACTTCACTTTTTAGAGCTTCTGCTTGCACATGATGTATGGTGTCTTTCACCCATATCAAACTGGTTAAAAATCCGGCGAGAGACAATCCGATTCCAAGGTAAAAAGGAACAGGGCGAACACCATACTGTGCTGCTAAATACCCGGTTGCCATTGCACTTAATGCGACTGAAAAATATCCGGCAAACTCATTTAGTCCCATAGCGAATCCACGTTGTTTTTCGCCGACTAAATCAATTTTCATAACAACAGTACTACTCCAGGCCAAACCTTGATTTATCCCTAAAAACACATTCGCAAATACAATGCAGTTCCAACTTGGTGCCCAGATTAATAAAAACGGTACCGGTAGGCCAAATAACCAACCAAGAAGTAATACCTTTTTCCTTCCCCAACGATGCGCCAAAGCTCCTGCATAATAATTACTTAGTGCTTTTGTAGCCCCAAATACAACAATAAACGATAAAATGGCGGTTTTCGCAGCTAATCCAAATTCAGATTCTGCGAGTTCGGGCAGAATACTTCTCTCTAAACCAATCATTCCGCCAACGAAGGCGTTCACAAGAACGAGTAAACTAAATTGTTTCCAGTTCTCTTTTAATCCTAATTCCGAATGTTTTTTCATAGCCAACCTAAACTCAACAAAACTGAAATTAGTATCAAAAATACAGCTACTGAATACTTTAAAAATTGAAGGGTGATTTTCTTTATTAATTTGTTTCCAAAAAAAGCTCCGAGCATTGCTGAACCTGCAGCAACTACCACTAGTATCCAATTTTCTAACAAGCCTGAGTCTAACATTCGCGTTGAATAAACTGCTAATCTGGATAAATCAACACAAACAGAAACTAAAACGGTGGTTCCAATAAACGCCTCTTTGGTTAAACCTGCTTTTATTAAAAATGCACTTCGTAATGCACCTTGGTTTCCTGTCAAGCCGCCAAAAAAGCCACTCAAAACCCCACCTAGAATTAATTTGTCTTTCTTGAATTCCAATTGTGATAAACCCGGAACAATTTCCCAAAGCGCAAACACAAAAAGAACAAGAGCAACCAAAAGCTTAAACGGTAGAATTTCATACTGCTTTCCATAAAAGCTATAACTGCCGATTGCTTGAAAATCAGGCAGATAAATCAAGGTAAAGGCACCGATAAAAGCAGCTAAAATTGCAGGTATTCCGAATTTAACAAACACCTCTTTGTTAGCATGTTTTCCGATTAACAATCCTTTAAACAAGTTGTTTAATAAATGAACCACACCTGTTAAGGCTATGGAAACATCAACCGGAAAAAACAACATAAAAACCGGAGCCAGAATTGTTCCAAGTCCAAATCCCGAGAAGAATGTGAGCAAAGAAGTAAGAAAGGCAATAACACCAAGTAAGACGAATTCCATTTCCGAACTTACTTGATGTATTGGTTCTAAAAAAGTGGTGCTTTAAAATTGCTTATTTAATTTGTGACATCACAATGGAATCGAAAGCTTTATCTCCCAACCATTTTCTTATATAAACCATGAGTTTGGCAAACTTACCTTTTAGATAACGAGTTTGGGGAGATTTGGATTGAATCGCTTTTAAAATGGTATTGGCAATTAAACTACTCGGAGAACCATTTCCCGGTTTATAACTCTGAGCTGTTGTTCTTGCCATTTTATGAGCTAAATCGGCATAAGCACCATTTCCGGAAATTTTCATGAGCGGCTCTGACATAACATCTCCGAATTCCGTTTCAATAATTCCCGGTTCAATAATGATTACATCTATTCCGAAAGGTTTTACTTCCAAACGCAAACTATCGCTCCAACCCTCCAAAGCGTGTTTGGTTGAATGATACCAAGCACCAAAAGGCATATAGATTTTTCCACCCATAGATGACACATTTACAATTTTTCCACTTTTTTGCGCTCTCATGAACGGAAGTATTAATTGGGTAATACGTGCCAAACCGAACAGATTTACTTCGTATTGATAACGCGCCGCTTCAATTGTCACCTCTTCAACTGAACCGTATAGTCCAAACCCTGCATTGTTTATAAGAATATCAATTCTTCCTTGTTCTTTGATGATTACATCAACTACCGATTGCACATCTTCGTCTTTAGTGATATCCATTTTTAGTGTTCGGGCGCCTATTGCTTTTAAATCTTCCATGTGCTCCAACCTTCTGGCAACGGCATAAACAGTATATCCGGCTTTAATCAAGGTGCTTGCTGTTGTTTTTCCGATTCCGGAAGAGGCACCGGTTATTATTACAATTTGATTCTTCATAATGAGTGATTACTTACTTTTATTTTATACACAAAGGAATAGCCATTTGCTTCAGACGCATTTTAAATGCCGTATTTCTGCATAATTGCTTTTAAAATAGACACGGAATGTTCCGGTTTTTTCAACAGAACTGCTGTAGCTATTCCGTCTAAAATGAGCAAGACAGCTTCCGCTTCTGCTTCAGGATTTTGATACGCCAGCTTTGTGAACGCATCAATCAACAATGTTCTAATGGGCTCCGACATATCATTTAAATAGATATCCGATTGCCATTTTAACGAATATGATAATTTCCAGTACGGATGTTGATCTTTGGGAATCAAAAATGGAAATGAAAGAATGGAAGCTAATACATCTTTTGGATTGGAAAAGGTAGAAGCTTGCTTATACAACTGATCTATCTGCGCCTTTCCGTGATTCATAATAGCGCGCAAGAGACCTTCTTTATTTTCGAAGTGACGGAAAATTAAACCCTCTGAAACTCCAGCAGCCTTTGCAATCTTTGCCGTAGAGGTTGATGCATAACCTTGTTCAGCAAAAAGCTTTAAAGCCGCATCTAAGATTTGTTCTTTTTTTTCAGTCATGGATAAAATAATGAGTGATTACTCACTAAATATATTTCACCCACAACTGAAATGCAAATCGTTTTATTTCTTTTTTGATCGTAGTTTTCGAAGTGCATATGCTGCTCCACCGGCAGCAATAATGCCAAGTCCGCCATCGATTGGCGCCTGAGACGGCGCTTGTGGCATTCCCGGTGGTTGAGCATATCCGGATTGTATAGAAATAACAATCAGTAAAAGCAGTATTGAAAATAAAAGACGTAACAATTTTGTTAATGCTGAATATTTCATGATTTATTTAATTAGAGTCATTTTCATTGATTTATACATTCTTCCGTCTACACTCAAGGTGTAAAAATAAATTCCACTCGCTAAAGCTTCTGCATTGAAACTCTGTGCAAATTCACCGGCTTTAAATAGCCCTGAAATGGGCTCCGATACGAGTCTTCCAAGTACATCATAGACTTTAATTGACACCATTCCTGCGTTTGCCAAACTAAACTTAATCGTTGTTGTCGGGTTAAACGGATTCGGAAAATTTTGATATAAAGCCATTTGATATGATTTTTCCTGAGATTCATTGGATGTGGCTACCCCTGAAATATCCAATCTAAATCTGTTTGATGTGTGTTGTTGCATGTGCACAGACGGCGCTTTCGTTGCATCAACACTAGTTTTTTGTGCGTTTTTCTCTAAGTCAAATGTATATGGTGTTGATAAGTCCGTTTCAGTTTGGGTAAGAATATCAACCAATTTTACATTCCATTCACTTGGAAACATAGTTTTGTCTAATGAAATTGTATGTCTTCCGCTTTCTGAACTGTTTACTTCAACAGGCAAACTAAAGTTGGCCACAGTTGTCGGTAAGTAGTTTATATCCATTACGTTTCCATCTTCTGAAACTGTACCAATTTGTACATATTTACTTGAAATCGGCGCTAATTTTAAAGCATCTTTTTTGTCTTTGTTAAATTCACCGTCTTCAGCAAATTGAATCCACGAAGTGTTTTTTAAGCCAGAATTATGAGTTATCTCTAGCTTAATCGCTGATATTTTCTTCGCCACTTCTTTTCCGAGAAAGGCATTCCCATCGTAATTTCGCGCAGATTGATAAATGGTTAGCGAAGGTGAATCATATTCGGTTTGTACAAAAAATCCATTTAAAGGCCCGATTAGTCCATTCGTCAACGAACCGACTGAACCATTCCATGATTTCCATTCCGAATCGCTATTGTCCCATACATAGATGGATGAACTCAAATTACCTGGCGATAAACTATTCCAATCCAGATTAGCAATAAACGGATTTCCCAATAGAGTTAATCCGCCGACATTCTGATTTAGAAGGCTATCCACTTGTACATCGTTATATGAATCTTCAAAACCAGTAAAACTTATTTCTTTAGGAAATCCGGTATCTCCTTCTACTCCGGGACCATTATCATCACTAAACACATAAACCAGAACGCCTTTACCTCTTCGCAGGGTATCACTTAAGGAAGTGATACTGTTCCAATTACTTAAAGAATCGTGATCAGTTGTGTTGTCCCATGTGTACACGTTAGAACTTCCGTGTGAAACAGAAGCGCCATCAAAACCTTGTGTCCAAATATCGGATAAAAGTGCTGAATACGGTTTTGAACCAACAGGCAATGATAATAATCGCCAGCCTTCTGTCCCGCTAAGCGTCAATGTTGCTTGTGGGTCTTGCAGATATAATTGGAAGTTATCATAACGTGCATACACGATGTCCATAACTCCGTCATTATTAAAATCTGCACTTTTATATAAGTAATAGCTGTTTTCAGGATCTAAAACAGCATAATCCGCAAAATTTCCACTTCCATTGTTAAGACGCACTTCAATCTCATCACCTTCACTAACCAAGATGTCTAAATCTCCGTCCGAATCCGCATCAATAAGATTTAAAATCTCGCCATATTTGTCGGCTTCATAACTATAAGGACTAGTAAACTCGCCATTTTCGTAAATAAAAATATAGAAATCGTAATCATAGGTTGAGACTACCATATCCTTATCGCCATCGCCATCCAAATCTCCAAATTCAATTCTATTTGAGGAGTCAATCATAAATAGTGTTTGTGCATCTCCTAAGTAGGTATCACCAACATTTTCAATCCAATATATTTTTGGATCATCAGAGCCTTCGCTTACAACCAGATCTAATAATCCATCGTTATTCATATCCATTAATTGAAAGCCTAAATAATCCTCTTCTGAATAATCTGTCGAAAAGGTTCCCGTAGTTACAAATTCTTGACCGCTATGATTTTTGAACACTTCGATTTCATAGTCTTCATAAATAACCAAGTCTATAAATCCATCATTATCTAAATCTCCAGCTCGCATTATTAATGCATCGTTAGATACGGAGTAGTTTTCAGAGGTTGTGAACGTACCGTTTCCATTATTTCTAAAAATGACTAACGCATTATAACCGGATGTAGCAATATCTATATCGCCGTCATTATCAAAATCTGCGGCTACAATTCCTAACACATAATTAGAGATATCGTACTCAACAGGAGTGGCAAAAGTACTATCCTGATTATTGATATAGATGTAGGTTTTCATGTTGGAACGGGATAAAATCACATCTGTGTAACCGTCACCATTTAAATCTGCCACCTCCATTGCCGTCGGATTTCCTGAATAACTATCCGTAAAGTAATCAGAAAAACTACCTGCCCCAGGATTTGTAGCAATAGTGAATGTATAGGACTGAGAATTTTCAAAACTGTTATTTTCACCAAGAATATCTTTACTTAAACTAACCGTAACCGTTTCGCCTTCTTTGAAATCTGTTGTTGGGTCAAATATCAATTTGGCATTGCCATTGGCGTAGGAAATACTTCCGGCATGATTACCGCTTAAACTTCCATATACTAAAAAGGTTGAATCGTTAGTAATGGTTGCTGTATCCAATGCATCACTAAACGTAATCTCAATATTTGTTGATTTTGAAACATTTAGACTGTTTTTTGCCGGACTAACTTGGGTTACATAGGTTGTTAACTCAATTTCTATGGATGATGTAGGTGCATCGGTTAGTAAATATTTTTCTACTCCTGATTCCCCGTTAAACGAATACACCGCTATATAATACGTTTCGCCCGGCTCCAGATTTGTAATTCTCATTTCTGTTGATTGACCATTACTTATCACAAAATTACCGAAACCCAATTCATCACCTGAACCAAAGTTCAATGAAGCATCATACGTAACTCCGTCTACCGGACTGGCATCAACAGCACTTCCCTGCTTCATAACAACCAAATTATTTATTCCATTTCCGGCTGTAAAGGATAAATCAGCTGATGTAACTCCGTTGTTTTCTAAAGCCAGACTCGAAACTTGTACCGTTGGTGTAGATAGCGGTAAATCAAGATTGTATTTATCTGATAAATAAGTTGCTACTTCTAGCCGTTCTTCTACACTAAGTTTTTTGTTGTAAATGATAATCTCAGCAATACGTCCACCCATATATGCGTAGGAATATTGACTATCTGTACCGATATAAATGGTATCGTCATCACCATTTTGAAAATCGAAACTATCATTTGAACCGTATAATTTTCCATTAACTCTTATTTCACCGAGTGAACTCGTTCCACTTGCATTAACTACGTGAAAATTATTATCAAAAAATTCTGATGCCACACCTGCGCTTACCGATGCATTACTGTTACCCCAAAATGCAATGCCATTTTCATACTCAAGTAATTGAATAAATGGAGCGGTTTGCCCGTAATTATTACCAATTATTGGAACATAATTGGCTTGATTGGCTTGCACTACAATAAACATATCGTAGTCGGAATTTTGAATACCTAAGTCTCCCGATGTTGGCAATTCCATAAATTGAGTTGATCCATTGAATTGAACTGCTCGAAGACTGTTTATTGCATTTTCAGTAACCGTTGGTTGAATACTATTATTAGATTGTTCGGCATTGTTTCCTTTTCCGGTGAGGTCGTGCCATACAGAAATTGGGTCATCACTATCATAGGTATCCAAGGTTAAATCTGCGGCATACCACAATTTTAGACTGTCTTTTGTAAATGTTGTATTACCAACCCAAATTGCCTGCATTTCTGAATAAACAGTCCCGTTTACATAGTTTGCGGCTAAGCTAGCATAATAAACGGTGTTTGAATCTAATTCTGTAACCTCAAATTGGATTGCATCATTCGAAATACCAGTTCCACCATTTATTACACTCGTTGTTGTAGATAAAGAATTAGGATTAGTGCCATATACTAATTGATAACTCGTGGTTGATGAAGTTTCAACAGTGGTACTAAACGTAAAGGATGTTGTTGAAGTATTGCTTAATTCTACATTTGTAAAGACAGGTTCTTGATTAATTCCGTATTTATTTTCTAAGTAATCTTCAACTGAATTTCTGTCTGTTTCACTTAATTCTGCACTATAAATAATTACTTCTGCTATATCGCCGCTAAATGGCAAGGTTAAATTTGAACGAATTCCTAAATAAAGTGTCCCGGCATCATCTGTCTGTACATTCAATGCGCTTACTGTTGAATCAGCTCCATTCACTTGAACAATTCCATTCGAAGCCGTAGCTCGCATATTGAATATATAAGGCGCCGCATTTGAATAATCGCCAATAGAACCTTCATCAATATAGATTGATGCTTTGGGTATAAAACGAACTCCGGCGGAACCGTTCAAATGAACTTCATATCGTTCTATTGAACCACCTAATAAAAATATTGTGCTTGTTGTAACACTACTCGTTTTTGCAACAATGAATATTTCGTAATCATTGCTTTGAATAGCGAGCGTACCGGCTGATGGAAGAGTTAAATAATCATTAACTCCGTCAAAACGAATAACCGGATATCCGTTTATAACATCATTTACGATAGTCGGTTTATTGGTTTCCGAAACTTGTGTTACCGAGTTTAGATTACCGGACTGATCTGCCCATGCACTAACATATCCGCCCGATGAGGTAACTCCGGCATTAGCTTTAATATGTAATTCTAAATTCGTTGTTGGTATTTGTGCATGTAATAAAGTTGCCGAACTGAACACCAGCACAAATGTGAGTAGTTGAATAGATAATCGTTTCATAGTATCTCAAACAATTGGGTTTAAACGCAGGAATAATCTACCCAAACTGTAGAGTGCAAACGTGTCAATTATCTGCGCATTTGTGTCAAAAAGGTGCACAATTAGCCAATAAGCCGATTTTATGCACCTTTTTGTTTCGCTTATTTAATCAACATTAATTTTTTTGTAACCACACCTTGTTTACTGCTCAGTCTATAAAAGTACAAGCCTGATGCCAGATTTGATGCATTAAACTGTACTTGATGATATCCCGCATTTCGCATTCCGTTTACTAAGGTCTGCACTAAACGACCTGTTACATCATAAATCTCTAGACTTACCTGATCTGCTTTCGGCAAAGAAAATTTTATGGTAGTACTTGGATTAAACGGGTTCGGATAGTTTTGAGCGAGTTCAAATTGTGCGGGAATCTGCGATTCGATGCTTGTGACTTCGCCACGTTTTATGCTTAACACGAAACGGTTTTCCATGGCTGTTTGACCCGTGATTTCAGGCTGTTTGCTCACATCAATGGCTTGCTTTTTGGAAACCGTGTTCGAAACAAAGCTGAGTTTGCCTTCACGGTTGATGAATGCTCCCGATTGTGTGTCGTGGAGTTCTACTTTCCAGTCTTGGGGCAAGTTTACATTCGAGATTGCCATTTCGTGTGTTCCCGAATACGTGCTGTTCACAAAAACCGGAATTTCCACTTCGTTAAACTCTATCGGTAACTGATTGCTATCCAGTAATTTTCCGTCAGCGTCTTGGGTTGAGATTTGCACATAATCCCATGACAAAGGAACGAGTTTTAAAGCGTCGAGTGCGTCTTTTCCTTCGAGTCCATGTTCAGAGAATTCAACCCAGGCTTTGTTCGATTTACCTGATTCGGTATTAATCTGCAATTCAACCAAAAATTGATTTTTTGCCACTTCTTTGCCCAGAAATACCGAATTACCTTCCACTTTTGCTGATAATGGTACACTTAGTTCAGGAGAAGCATCCATAGTTTCTACAAAAAAGCCATTGAACGGACCAATGAGCCCATTGGTGAGTCCGCCTGTGCTTCCATTCCAGGTTTTCCATTCGGATGCTGAATTATCCCACACATACACCGAGCCGGATAAATTGGGTTTACTCATCAAATCCCAATCGATGTTGGTGGAAAACGGATTTCCAACTAAGCTCCAGCCATTTGTATTTGGATTGATGAAAGAATTCATATTCACATCTGCGCTTGGACTAAATCCATCGGCTCGTAGTGTTTTGGGGAATCCGGCATCGGTGGCATTGTCCGGTCCATCATCATCGCTGTAGATGTAGGCTAAAATGCCTTGACCCGGAGTAAAGGTGCTGGCTGCATTGGTAAGCGGTGTCCACTGTGTAGAATCGCGGTTTCCGGAATTGATCGGCCAGGTATAGACATTCGCTGCGCCTTGTTCGAACGCCGCGCCCGTAAAGCCTTGTGTCCACAGACCACGGAAAAACGAAGCGTACGAAGAATCGGCAACTGGCGAAGAAAGCAAGCGCCAGCCTTCGGTTCCTGTAAGACTCGCCGACTCGTTTTTGTAGTTCTGAATGGCATATTTCTCGAATAAATGTGTTTCTACTTGGTTTCGTTCTGCTGCGCTGAGTACCTTGTTGTAGATAATCACCTCTGCAATGTCTCCATAAAAGGTGAACGAATTATCAGCTCTCACACCCAAGTAAAGATGACCGGCCAAACTACTTCGGGCGCTTCCTGCGTGAGTGGTTTGCGTACGATTTACACTCATTACCCCTTCTGTATCCGACGCCCGCATATTAAACACATGCGGCTTGGTATCGGTATAGTTTCCGGCAGTTCCCACATCCACATATTTTCCCGCATTGGGGATAAACCGCGCTCCAGCGGCTCCATTTAGATGCAACTCATATTGTTCCAGAGATTCGCTTCCAACCAGAAAATTAACAAAACTCGAATGGCTCACTCCCGATTGGGCAACTAGAAACAATTCGTAATCGGAATTTTGAATTCCTAAATCCGCTGCGGTGGGAAGCGTTACATACGTGTCGGTTCCATTAAAACGCAATGCCGGCAAATGGTTGATGGCGCTATCCAACACAACTGCTCGTCGCGCCAAATTATCCTGAAAAGCATTCTGATTGGCATCTGCCAAATTGCTCCATGTATTCACCGAATCGTTGGAAGTGATAAACCCAAGCCGTCCTGCATCCAGATGCAGTTTTAAATTTCCGGTGGGAATCGGACTTGGGAGTGTGGTAAAATTAGCGATTCGTGTAAATAACGGTTGATCTAGATAATCTGTAGAAAGAGACCCATCATTTAAGAAACCATTTCCAAAGGCTCCATAAGCTTTTGTTCCTTCTAAGACCCAGCCAAAACTTTGAACTGATCCATCCCCCATTAATGCCAATCCATGATAAAGTTGTGCAGTAAAATCAATTACTTTTTTACCATCCAAATCGGAGCTTATCACCTGATAAGGAACCGTTCGATCTAGTACTGGGCTTGTATTAAATCCCGCATATCTCACGGTTCCCCAGCTGAATAGTCTTCCGGATTCTGTACGTAACATTGAACTTTTAAATCCGGCTGAAATACTGAACACCCTTTCCCCATTGAGCATGGTATCAATAATTGCTGTGGGCGTTTTTACAATGGTTGAATTTTTATACCCGAGTCCCAATGCGCCATCAGAATTTTCACCCATAGCAAGTACTTGGTAATCTTCATTCAAAAACAGGAAGTGCGGAGAAATTACTGCACCTCCTCGATCTAAATATCCAATTGAGGCATCCAGAATTTTCTTACCACCTACATTGATATGAGAAGCTAAAGTAGGCACATTCAAATCATTGGAGTTTCCAAAACCCATGTAATCATTGTTACCCTCTCCCCACATATACACTGTTCCATCTGAAGCAATAGCAATACTCTGAAGTTGCCCTGCTACTACTTTCACAATGGATTTACCGGATAGATTCGCGGTTACCGGAGTAGGTACAAACCGGTTTTGAAAATCTCCAACTCCCAATTGGCCACTTTCGTTATTTCCCATGGCAAAAACAGTTCCATCGTCTGCCAATAAGAGGGTATGACTATTACTTTTATTTTCTACTTCTTGGTTAATAATACCATGAACTGAAACATCAACAATACGTTTTCCTGTCAGATTTGGATGTGTAATTAATGTAGGGATATACACATCAACACTATCCCCTAAACCCAGATTTCCGGAATTGCCCCTACCAAAACTAAATACTTTCCCTTCATCAGTGAGTAAATAGGTGTTGCTTCCACCGGCTTTAACATCCACGATCCGATGGCCCTCCAAATTACTATGCTCAAGTTTGGTCGGAACTGCTTTAATGGAATTAATATCCAGCAAAAAAAGGGGGAAACCGATTTGGTCAGAAGGAAAAAGTACATTAAAAGATTTTTCTATGTTCAGCAGAAAAACCTGACCATTTGTGCTTAGCAATAAGGCGATATTGCCATTTACCTCCATTCTGCTAATGGTTTCACCTTGCAAAAATGCCGTATTTATGGGTAGTGGTCGGGATAAAATGCCTGAATACCCCGTTCCTGCACCTATTCCTGAACCATATAGAGTACCATCACTGGCGCGAAATAAAGAGAATTTTTCGCCAACTTTTGCTTCCACAATAGGTTTATTATCAAAATATGCGGCAGGGATTTTTGTCCAGGCTGTATCGGTATTTACAAAATCACCTTTACCTAAAACTCCGTTAGTAGCTTCCCCGACCACATATACAGAACCATCGGTTGTGGTAACTATGGTGCCTACAATGTTTGATAGACTTATCGTTGAAACACTGCTAATGGCTTTCCCTTCCAGGCTTGAATGGGTTACCGGTGCCGGAAACAGCAGGTCTGAACTCAAGGTACCCATGCCTAAACTTTCTCGAAAATTGCCAACCGAAAACAAGGTACCATCGGTAGTTAGGATTCTATGTACCCCCTGTGCGAGTGCCATATCTTTAATGGTTTTACCTGCAAAATATGACATAGGCATAGCCACAGGAATGGTTTGTGAAATAGTACTACCAATCCCAATCTGTCCGTTTGAATTTTCCCCAAAGGCGTACAAGGTATTGGCATCGGTGAGCAACAGCCTTGCATTGTCACTTCTGCCCATTTTTACCACTTTTTCCCCGTTCAGATTCGTAAGATTTAACGGGGTTATATGCGTCACTGTGCTTACTGATAGACTGGTACCTAGATATGCGTTGTTATTTTTTCCGGCCCCAAAAACGGTCCCGTTATCAGAGAGAAAGAAGGAAAAATCATCCCCTGCCAAAACCTGAATAATGTTGGCGGTATCTAACGCCGCATCGTTAAGTTGAAACAGTTCATCGAAATATTCACCTGTATAATTGATACCGAATGGATTCTCGCTACCTCTTCCCGTTCCATATACGGCCCCATCGCTGGTTAGAAACAAAATGTGTGTGCTGGATATTGAGAAATCAACTACCGTTTTGCCAATTAACAGCGGATGGTTTATCGGACAGGCAAGATCCAAACGTTTATCGCCACCGTGACCAATCTCACCGTACAATCCAGCCCCAAAAGTATAGACATCATTATTTTCGTCGAGCACAACGCTATGGTAGGCGCCAACGGCAATTTTGGCTTTGTTGGTTTGCCCCAAGGCGGTTTGGAAGAGAAAAAGAACAAACAAACAAATGTTAGTTACAATTCGAATCATAGTTACGTTAGCTATTAGTTACAATAAATCGGTACTTAACAAAAAAGTACACAAAAACCACCTGCGCAAACTGTTTAATTATCTGCGTGAACTGTTCAAATTCGTACAAACGGCTTAATCTTTAACTTTTAATCAACTACTCCTATATGATTCAAAAGCATAAGGTGTAAATAAACAAGACTTCAGTTGCAGTAGTCCTTATACCGTACTCAATTTACTCGAAATCGGATTGAATTTCATGTGACAAAATATTTACTAAACTGAGTCGTCTTGGGCATCAAGTTTACATGATTACTTTTTCGATTTTAGCTTTTTGAGCGCATAACCTGCGCCGGCGATTGAAAGCACAGCGATTCCGCCATCTATAGGCGCCTGAGACGGTGCTTGTGGCATTCCCGGTGGTTGTGCGAATAGAATTTTGGGGGATACAAGTAGAAATATGGTGAGTAAAAAGGTTTTCATAGAATTCGGTGGTTTAAGTTTCGTGTGATTGTTGTGCTCGTTTGATAATTGGTTCGGGATCGGTTATGCCTATTGCTTAAACCCAACACCTTTTTCTACTTTATCAGCATCAACTTTTTTGTAACCACACCTTGTTTACTGCTCAGTCGGTAAAAATACAATCCCGAAGCTAATCCCGATGCATTGAACTGTACCTGATGATACCCCGCATTTCGCATTCCGTTCACTAAGGTCTGCACTAAACGACCCGTTACATCATAAATCTCTAGACTTACCTGATCTGCTTTCGGCAAAGAAAATTTTATGGTAGTACTTGGATTAAACGGGTTCGGATAGTTTTGTGAAAGTCCAAACTCTGTGGGAATTTCATTTTCAATCGAGGAAACCAGATTATTTTTGATTCTCAATATAAAACGTGATTCAGATGTGCTTTGACTTTGAATTTCCGGCTTATTAGAGTTTTCTGATTGAGATTTCTTAACTGAAACTGCGTAATCAAATGTAATCACATCATCCATTGCATACTCCACACCTGATTGTGTATCAAACCAACGAATAGTCCAATGCTCCGGAACAGAAGGCGCTTGCAATGATAATTGATGTGTTCCATTGAATGTACTGTTTACATGAACAGGAATATCCAATTGGCTGAATTCCAATGGCAGTGTATTGATATCCAATAACTTACCATTTTCCAACTGTGTAGAAACCTGAACATATTCAGATGTTAGCGGAACAAGTTTAATTGCATCAAAACGGTCTTTATTTAACAAACCTTCATTTGAAAATTCTATCCAGCTTTCATTTTCTAAACCTTGGTTGTTTTTTACTTGCAATGAAAGGGCAACGATTTCTTTCGTATTTGATTCGTTCTGAGAACTTGTGTTTGCTTTCCCTAAGAAAATAGCATCGCTTGTTACTTTAGCCGTTTCCGATATGCTTAGTGTTGGCGAACTTGCCGAGGTTTCAACAAAAAAACCATTAAAAGAACCAATAATACCATCGCTAAGCGTACCGACAGAACCATTCCATGTTTTCCATGTTGATGCGCTGTTATCCCATACATAAACGGCTTCTGTTACATTCGTTTTGTTCACTAAATCCCAATCAATATTGGTATTAAACGGATTTCCAAGAAGAGTCCAACCGCCTGCATTCGGATTTAATAAGGAATTCAGATTTACATCTCCATAAGGTGTAAACCCGTCTATTTGAAGTGTTTTGGGGAAACCCGCATCGCCTTCTACTTCCGAACCATTATCATCGCTAAACACATAAACCAAGGCTCCGCTTCCACGCTGGAAACTTGACGCTGCGTTTGATAAAGGTACCCAGTTTGTAGAATCTCGATCGCTACCGTTAATTGGCCATGTGTACACATTTGAAAAACCATTCGGTACCGTTGCGCCTGTAAAACCTTGTGTCCAAATGCCATCGAAGAACGATGCGTAAGTCGAATCTACAACGGGTGTTGATACCAATCTCCAGCCTTCTGTTCCTGTAAAGGTGAGTTCATTGGAAATGGTTTGATTCATAGGAATTGTTGAATTTTTCCAATTGGAACCGGAATCATAATTGAAGTTTGACATCGACGCCGACAAATCATTTTGATTTTCTGATGTAAGCGTCCCGCCGCCTTCATTAAACTGGAAGTATGCGACTAAATCAGGATAATAATCATCGCTTAAGCTACTGTTTTTATTGTCTGATATTTCTTGTTGTGTTCTCGCAGAATTCCAAATTCTGAACTCATCAATTTCACCTGCAAAATGTAAGTTTTGAGATACTTGTCTACGACCAATATTCACAGGATTATTTGTTACCATAATGGCTTGAGCTAAAGAGCCGGAAGTGGCTCCCGTAGCATCAACTCCGTTAATGTAGATTTTCCCTAAGGATTGAGAGGGGTCATAAACCGCAGCAAAATGAGTCCATTCTCCGGGCGTAAATGCTTCTGCAGGAGTATCTATATACACGCCGTATCTTGGAATAAAACGAATCCCGTTCGAGCCCATTCCGAGATGAACTTCCCATTCTTCACTCCCTCTTGATACAACAAACTCAACTGCACTTCCGCTATGACTCCATTTAAACCAAAACTCCATAGTAAGCTTGTTTATAGTAAAAGCAGAGTTATATGGAATTGAGAGAAAATCATTTGTTCCGTCGAATAGAATTGAGCTACCTGCAAAATCATCGAATCCAACCGTAAAATCACGCGCAATCATAAACTGACCAAATTGTGAGAGGGTATCAAATGTAACTGTATTTGATGTGGTAGAATTTGCAGAAGAACGTATTTCCTGCCAGTTACCAACCGACCCAAAATCTCTACGATATAATGTGAATTGAGTCGGATGTACCTCGCCGAATTTCATTAAAGATTCAGGAACTGTAAATGTTAATGACGCTTTGTACGCACCTGCATTTCCGGCTTCATATACAACCCAATATTGATTATTCAAATTAATTGTATTCCCGGATGGAATCAGATTGGGTTCTACAGTAAACCGTTTTGTTAATACAGAAACCGTGTTATCAAAATCTTCTGTTATTGTGATGTTTAAGTCGGACGCGTTTAAACTGCCTGATGTTAAATCGGTAAAAGCTGCGTAATCACCCTGTCCGAATGGAATAGCAGAGTCTCGCCATCCGTTTGTGCCATTAAACTCCATATTTTCTAAAACAGCATTCGTCCCTGAAATCGGATCTACAGTAGTAGTTCCACTGCCTTCATTGAATTGTAAGTTCACCAATAAGTTTTCAAAACCTGAACTTATGTTCGTAAACATACCGCTTCGAATTTCTTCTACTGTTCTGATGTCATTCCAAAAACGAAATTCATCTATTTGACCCTCAAAACATAGAGCGTAACTTTTTCTGGCGCCTAATAACAAATCTAAACCTGTATTTCTTAGTGCCGTTGTAAGCGGATTGCTTCCATTATTTGTAAGAGCTACTTCATTTCCGTTTATTACCATTCTTGCAAACGATTCATCAGGATTGTAAGAAACGGCGATATGGTTCCATTTTCCGAATTCAAATACATTTGCCGGCGAATCCAAATACACACCGACTGTTGGTATAAAACGAATAGATTTGTTTGAATTAATAAGGTGAATTTCCAACTCCTCGCCGTCCATAGCGGTTAGAAACGGCACATCTGTTACTCCGGCTGTCGGGTTAAACCATAGTTCTAAGGTAAACTTATCAACTATAAATTCCGGATTATGAGCTATTCGGACACCTTCGTCAGCGCCTCCAATAGCTATTGCTGATGATGCCGAATTAGTAGGAACTGATGTTAACGTTTTTGTTGAAAATGTGAGTGGAGTAGTGGTTAAATAATCTTTCTCATAAACACCATTATACTCAAAAACGGCAATATTATATGTTGTTCCCGGTGTCAAGCCTGTTAAATAAATCGTAGAGTCTGAAACTACGGGAATAGCATAATTTCCTGTTCCTAATTGTTCCCCGCTGCCGAATACACTATTGGGTGAATAGATATTTCCATCAACCGGAACTGCATCCACAGCAGTAGTAGCTTTTGCAAGTACAAATCTTTTACTACCATTTCCTTTGTGAACGCTAAATCCTAGTGAATTTGTTGTTTTTGATATTACTTGCGGCGATGAAGCTTGAATAGTTGGTTCAGAAACATTGACTAAGTCTATTGCATATTTTCCAGAGAGATAGGCATTTATCGTGTTTCTTGTCGATATATCAAGAGCTTTATTGTAAACGATTACTTCAGCAATATCTCCATCATAGTAGAATGAACCTCCGGTTCGAGTTCCTAAAATAGGATCACTCACATTTGCTGATCGTGTACTACTATTTAGCAAGCCTACCAATTCGTTATTAACCCGAATACTTCCTAATGCATCAGTTGATTGCACATTGATAATCCTTGCCGTTCCATCTGTGTATTGGGTACTGCTGCCTGCATCAACATATTTGTCTCCAGTTGAAATAAACCGAACTCCGGAAGACCCGTTTAGTTGGATTTCCTTGTGTCCTACTCCTGCGCTCCATACAAATTGAATGGCATCTGATGCAGATTTTAATACGATAAACAGTTCATAATCTGAATCTGTAATTCCGAGATTTTCGGGATTTAAGGAAGCCAAATACTGATTAATTCCATTAAAACGTATCACCGGCTGGGAATTTATACCCTCTTGAACGACTACCGGTTGATTTGGAATTCCTGTTTGTACAAAATCATTTTCAATAGAAGTTCCGTCTAACCAAGCTGCTACTGAACTTCCTGTACTTATTGTTAGGCCACGCCCGGCAGATAACCACAACTTCAAACTATCTGAAGGGACAGATTCATCGTGCATAATGCGTCGTAAGTCTGAGGTATAAACCCCTTGAGCAAAAGAAACTTCAATTTTGTAAAACAGAAAGTTTGTCAAATCAACTGAGTTTATCGTTTCATTAACTGTAATCTGAGCGATGCTTCCATCGAAGTTTTGCGATGAAGTTACTGATGAAAGATTAGAAGCATTTGCACCGTAAATCACACGATACGTGCCGCTCAGACCAAAACTTTCAAACTGCGCATGTAAGTCGAAAGAAGTCTCTGAAATATTACTTTCATCCGATACGGTTATTAAAGATGATGCGATGTCTGAATAATCGTAGAAATCGGCCTCATTGGACGCAACGTTCGCATTAGCAGCTGTTCCAAACGTGTTATTAGATAAAATAACAACACCGTTTGCGTTAAAAATTGCACCTCCATAACTCTTCCCATTGTTTATTTCTGTATTCTGGCCACCAATACCGCCAATTGCAGTATTTCGATTAAATACTGAGTTTTGAATAAATACTTGGCCTGAACGATTGAATACGGCTCCACCCATTCCGGCACCACCACCACCATAATTTGTTGAACCGGAATAAGTTGCACTTCCACCGCCAAACGCACTTACTCCCGGTGTTCGTTCTAACCAAATTCCATTTGGTTCCGCCGCCGCGCCGCCGCCGCCGCCAAATCCACCGTTTCCACCATTAATAGGATCACTTTGTTGAGTTACAACTGCTCCGGAACCGCCACCAGCTGCAAACCCCCCATGTCCCCCATTTGGCCTTCCCGAATTACCTCCGGCACCAACACCACCACTTTCTCCTAATTCCACTCCAGGATTTCCACCCAAATACCCGGAGTATCCTCCGTTACTGTTTAGAGCATCAGAAGCAAAACCACCGCCTTGACCAGAACCTCCACCAGCTGAATAGGATGCGCCTCCTTGTACCGTATTGTCTTCAAATAACATATTGTTAAGCGTCACATTTCCATCATTTACAAAAATGGCCGCACCCATTCCGGCGCCCCCTCCACCTATGGAGTATGCATTTCCGCCTTTTCCATATCCATTAGTGACTGCCAAACCCTGCATTGTTACTGTCGGAGCTGCAGGAATTTCAGGAGTAAAAGGAGTAAGCCCAGAGCCAATGAAAAACGGACGATATAAATTATTTCCACTTATAGTTAGAGAACCAGACCCCGGACCATTTATTTGCATATCATAATTGATAGCAGGTAAATCAGATGTGAGAGTAATTGTGCCACTAATTTTAGACATATCAACCACAGTAGTAGCTTCCGGTGCAGCTGTGTTGATGGTGTTCAACACATAACGAAGACTCCCGTATTGTCCCGAACCTACATTATCATCTAAGGTATTTGTTACAAAGTAATAGGGTAAAGTAACTGCATATTTTGCCGCCAAATAATGCTCAACATGAGCTAGTTCTAATTCTGTTAATTCAGCATTATAAATTAAGACTTCTGCAATATCGCCATCAAAATAATACGTACCATCTCTACGAGCTCCCAAAATTAGATTCCCGGATGCATTTACCAAGGCATTTGAATTACCCGTAACACTGTTCCCGTCAATTCGCAACCCACCCGAACTTGAAGTCGCTTTTGCATTAATGATATGGAACTCACCGTCTGTGGAGTTTATCGGATTATCTATGTAATAACCTGATTTGGGTATAAAACGTGTTCCAACTTCGCTTCCAGGACGAGTATGTATTTCGTAATTCGGAACTGGACCTCCCATTAAAAAACCAATCGAAGCAGACGAGGTTTTGGCAACAATGAATACTTCATAGTTATTGTTAATCAAACCTAAAGAATCAGTTAAAGGCAATTCCAAAAAGTCTGAAGAACCATCGAATCGAAGTACAGATACGCCCGAATCTGTAACTCTTGTTGGACTATCAGCGACATTGATTTGATACGCTTTTGTTGCTTTACCAGATTGGTTCGACCAATTGCTAACCGCCTCACCTGAACTTGCAGTATAAGTTGCCTGATCTCCCGAAGCCCAAAATTTTAGTGACGGAAGACTGATGTGTTCCCGATAGGTAAATGTCACTATTTCAGATTCGGTACTTCCGCCAACGTTTTCAGCAACAACTTTATAATAATATGTCGTATTTGCTGATATTCCTGAAAGTGCTATTTGAACGCTTTGTTCGGACGATTGACTCCCAACTGCTTGTGCTGATGTACTCATGTTCAAATTATCATACGATGTTCCAAATACAACCTGTGCCGTTGTAGCGTAGCTATTTGGATTCACAAAAGCTATTACACTTGGCGTTGATGTATGGGTATTTTCAACCGAATACAAGGAAACGGCAGGTGGAATTACACTAGTCGTAGACTGGTTGGTTGATGCGGTTGAAGAAGTTCCATAAATCGGCAATCCTTCCATGAGATCGTATTCATATACATCGATAGTATATTCTGAACTAGCTGCTAGTCCGGTTAAGCTAACAGACGTTCCAGTACCCTTTCCCACAACATAATTGCCGTTTCCAATATGTGATCCACTTCCAAAATTTGGATTGGCAGAATACGAAACACCTTCAGTAGGAGCTGTTTTTTGTGAACTACTAAGTCTGGCAACGATTAATCGTTCAGTCCCATTTCCTGCATCCATTGAAACCGAAAAACCGGTTGGTTGAATAGATGTGAAGGCGAGATTGGACGCTTCAATCGAAGGAATTGAGGGATTATATACAGAAACAGCATATCGGGTTGACAAGTATTGGGAAATTTCCATCCGTTGTTCCGCTGATAGCGTAGATGCAAAAATCATTATCTCTGCAATTTGACCAATAAAATCTCTGGAACTATAGTGATTAATGCTTCCAAAGTATATTTCTGTACTAACTAGGGTTCCAGTATTCGCGTTTACTGCATAATCCCCATTATCAACCCGAATTGTTTTCGATGTTGAATTCCCTTTAAAGTGCATCACATGAGGATTCCCATCTGTGAATGCGTTTAGACTACCCGTATTCGCTCTATCATAATAACTTCCGGCTGACAATCCCGCTCCAACATTTGTACCTATTTCCAGTAAACTGTTGGTTGATGTTGAAAGCAGATATTGTTGATTTGTATTGGTCGTTTTAAAAACGATAAAAATCTCTATATCCGTATTGATAACACCTAAGTCCGATGCACTTATTCTTAAATCGTTTGAGCCCGTAAATTCGAGTGCTGTTTTACCATTAACTGAAAGTGTTCGTGCTGGTGCTCCACTACCTAATTTTAGATCATGCACGTTACCAGACATGTCTTTAAGAAAATTATTATTTGCTCCACCAAGTATATAATCCCCATAATCTGCTCGCCACCACGCTTTCATATCTGTGGTACTCATAGGAATAAACATAAACACTTCGGACTCTACTGATCCTCGTAAGTTGGTGACTCTAACCTTTCCGTAATAAGTCTGACCTAATGTCAATCCTGTAACAGTAAGGGTATCATTAAGATCTACTGCTCCGCTACCAACGGAATGACCGGCGGCTGTAGACCCAAAGGTGATATTATCGGTACCATATATAAAGTCTGCCGTAGTTTCCCATCCATTGGGATTCACGGCATAAACAAATGATCGCGTTGTTGCGGTTCCATCACCGTGCTCAACAGCCGATAAGGTTGGAAATGGGACAAGCGTTGTACTCTGCGAACCTACTGCCGGGCTTGTAGTTTTAAAACAAATTGTCCCGTTGTATTCATTGAATTCATACACCGCTACAAAGTAAGTAGTAGAATTTGATAAACCGGTAAGCGTAAACGAATTTCCATTGCCTTTATAGGCTACATAATTACCGCTTCCTAAATCTTGTCCGCTTCCAAAGCTCGAATTAGCAGAATAGTTTTGTCCATCGCCAGGAATTGCACTTACTGCTTGACCTTCTCTTACTATTACCAGACGATTTTGCCCATTTCCGGCAGTAAATGAAACAGTCATTTGATCTAATCCAACAGAAGAAAACTGCACGGCACTTGCAGAAGATGAGGGATATGTAATTCCTGAATTTACCGGAGGATTTACAACTTGATATTTTGGAACACCATTATACACTTCATATTCGTAAGCGGCTAAGTGATAAACGGAACTTGCTGCAAGCCCGTTTAGGCTAAAACTGCTTCCGTCTGATCCGGCATAAATCACATAATTTCCACTTCCAATTTCAGAGCCAGCTCCGAACGTTGCGTTTCCCGTGTACGAAACTCCATTTGATGGTGCTTGATTTACAGCACTTCCTGCGCGAGCTACAACCAAACGATAGGTACCGTTTCCGGCAGAAACACCGCCTGTAAAAGCATTATCGGTTCTACTTATAATGCTTAATGAGCTAGCCTGAGTTAAATCTACTGTTGTTTGATTTCCTGAAACTGCACTTCCATATTGTGGAACGCCACCCACTAAATAGTATTCATAAACAGCAAAATGATAACTTGAATTAAACTCTAGTCCGCTTAATGCTGTTGATGTTCCATCTGTTCCGGCGTAAATAACGAAATTTCCATCACCTAAATTCGAACCGGCACCGAAAATTCCGCTTCCGGTGTAAGCAACTCCATTAGTCGGCGCAACAGTAACAGATCCACCTTTACGCGCAACTACAACGCGATGTGTACCCGAACCTTTTGTTAAATTCACATTCATCGAACTCTTGGTTACACCTGTAAAATTGAACCCACTTGCCGGAGTTTGAGGTGCGCCATAAGCTGTAAACGGAGTCGAATATTTGTTTTTAAGATATTCCGAAACCTGCATGCTTTCTGCATTGCTCAATTTTCGGTTATAGACAATAATTTCGGCTATATCCCCATCGAAACGATTAGAACCGTCGCTACGTGTCCCTAAATTAAATGCTACATCTATTGCATGGGTTCCATCACCCGCAGTAGTTGCAAAAACCCCGTCAACTCCCAATTGAATATTCGTTGTGGTTGCCACTGCATTTATTAAATGGAAAGCGCCATTATCTGCATCCGCCGGGTTATCTACAAATAAACCAGATTTTGCAATATAGCGAACCCCGCTAGCGCCATTATAATGAATCTCATTAAAGTTGATACCGCCGGCAAACGGAAATTGAACAGCAGAAGATGATGTTCGAGAAACTATAAATATTTCGTTTTCAGAATTTACTAAACCTAATGTTGAATGAGTCGGCAAATTCATATCCGTTGGCGCCGAAGGGTTAAATCTTACCGCAGGAATTCCGCCATCATTCACATATGTTGGTTGCCAATTCGTATTCGCTTCGGTTGCATGAAAACCATTTCCGCTTTGGTCATTCCATTGAGAAATTTTTTGGCCAGGTGTTGTAGTTGAAGTTCCTGCATCAGCTTTTAAATGAAGGCGCAATCCGCTTGTCGGAATTTGCGCAGTTGCATTTGGAGTAAATCCAAAAAAACTGATTAAAGCCAATAAAAGTGTGACGGTAGTTTTCATAGTATCTCAAACATTGGGTTCTTAACGCTCCACGAAGCTACCGATAAGCATCCGCGCAGACGTGTCAATTATCTGCGTATTTGTGTCAAAAGCACTCGTACCTTGACATAAATATATTTTTAAAAATATATCACCATTTTTTTGCGTGTTATTTCCCGGCAATAGGGTGTTCGCCAAACCGTTCCTGATACATTTTTCTAAAGCTGGTTGCACTTTTGTAACCCACCATATTTGCCAGTTCTTCTAAGCGAATGGTTTTATTTTTTGATACCAAATCTCGTGCTTTGGTTAAACGAACTTCGCGTATAAATTCTGCCGGAGACATCCCTGTTTCTATCTGCAAACTTCTGTAAAACGTACTTCTACTCATGGCAAAAGTTGTGGCAATGGTATCAACCGAGAGTGTTGTGTCTTTGATATTTTCTGAAATAAACACAGCAACTTTCTCTGCAAAATCGGTGGTTTCATTTAGCTCGTCTTCAGTGAGTTTAATCTTCAGAACATTCTTATTCTGATAGTACTTCAACAAGTTTTGCGTTTTTAGAACCAATTGCTCTGCTGAAAACGGCTTGGTGATATAATCAACTACACCGATTCGTAACAACTTAGTGCGTTCATCATCCAGAGCTTTAGCGGTTAACACAACCACCGGAATGTCTTTCCATTTTTCATGTTCCGATAAAATCTGAATCAACTCAGTTCCATTCATTTCCGGCATCATTAGATCGGTTATGATGATATCCGGTTTTATTGTTTCTAACTTTTCTATTGCTTCACGACCATTTTTTGCCCATTCAATTGAACCAACCTGTTCAAGTATCGAACTAATGTAGTGCTTCAAGTCGTCGTTATCTTCAACCAATAAAACATTAACATCTTTAAGAGTAACAGGCTTCGTTTGCTTCGCTTCTTTCCCTCTTTCCAAGAAATGTATTTGTTCGCTGATTCGATACACTTCACCCGAGTTCGTTGAAATCGGCAGCTTTAATTCAAAAACGGAACCTTTCGGGTGATTCGCTTCCACTGTAATATCACCGGCATGCATTCTCGCTAAGGTTCGGCTCAACTCCAAGCCAACTCCCATTCCTTCCACATATTCGCCGTCAGGCTGAGAAATGCGGTGAAAACGCTCAAATATGGATTCCCGTTTTTCTTCAGGAATTCCAAGTCCATTATCAGCTATGCTGAATACAAAGTAGCCATTTCGCTGAAAGGTTTTTATGATAATGTTCCCGCCGTCCGGTGTGTATTTAATGGCATTGGAAATCAGATTGTTTATCATGATTTCTGTGTTCGACTGATCTATTTCAATCACAATATCTTCGTCGCTTGGCTCATAAATAAATGTATGACCATGATACTCTGCCAACGAACGAAACGATTCCACACAGAGATTCACCAAATCAGAAGCCACAATATTTTTTTTGTTTAGGATAAGTTCATGATGATCGGCTTTGGTGAGTTCAATAATCTGATTCACCATATCATGAAGCCGCAACATATTCCGTTTTGCCATCCATAAATCGTATCGAGTGCGTTCGTTTGGCAACTCGTCTTTATCGAGAATTTTTGTAATTACCCCTTCGCTAATCGTTAACGGTGTTCTGAATTCGTGTGATACATTGGCAAAAAATCGTTTTTGAAACTCATTGGCTTGTTTCAGTTTTTTCGTTCTATCTAGAACTTCATGTTCCAATTCATCTTGACGTTTCAATAATTGACGTTCACGCAAACTCACAAATCCCCATAATCCACCGAAACCAATCAACATATACATTGCATATGCCCATAACGTTCTGTACCAAGGCGGTAACACTCTAAACGAAAATGATGCTAATTCTGAATCTTTTGGATATAAAGATCCGCCCTTCACTTTAAAGGTATAGTTCCCTTCGGCCAAATTGGTGTAATCGCGATAGCGTTCACTAGTCCAATCAGACCAATCTTTGTCTAAGCCCTCCAATTTAATTTGATAGTACAATCGGTCTTCGGGCAAGAACGCAATCATGCCATAATTAAATCGAATTTTTTGATGCTCATATGTAATCGGAGTCTCTAATTCACTAGATGACAAACCTCTTGGCTGGAGTAAAATCGAATCTTTGTTTAAAACAACGGAATTGATGTGTGCTTTAAACTCCGGCAAAGGCTTTGTTCTTAAAGTGGAATCAAAATAAGCTAGTTTTTGAGCGTAGGTTTGTAAGTAAACTCGGTTTTTATCACTTGGAAGAATAAAGTCGATGTCACGATAGGGTGCTGTTCGTGTGAATTCACCATCGTACCAATCAAATACCTTGCTTTGGGGATTATACACCGCTTTACCAATATGTGCGGCAGCCCATGCTAACCAAATTCCTCCATTTTTATCTTGAGTGACCGGCCAAACGGACTTATCCTGCAGTTTGAAAATCTCTGCAAAACGATCATCAATTACGATAGAATCCCGATTTTCAGTTAACCGATAAAATCCATTAGAAGTTATAAATCCTACATCATTACCAACCTCCATGGTATAATTAAACCCATTGGTGGGGAGCCCATTAGCTGTTGTAAACTGACGAATTTTCTTAATGGAAATGATTTCGTTATTCGTTTGTTCACTTACAAAATGAAAATCCCCTTTTGAACCGGTTCCTATCCATAAATCCCCATTACGATCTTCGTGGAGTGTGTACGATCTGGGTGTGTGATCAGCTAATTTAGTCTCTTTGTACTGGGTAGGTGATTCCAACACCAATTTCCGAAGTGAATGTTCAAAATGAGAAAAATAAACCACATTGGGATGTTCTCTATCCACAAGCACCATATCAACAATTCCTTCTGTATAGAGGGGATAAAACCGGCCTGTTGTATCCAACAAAAACAAACCCTTCATTCCACCCACAAGCAATCCAAACTTGGTTTTTTTTAAGGTATATACACGTTGATCCGTAAAAATTTGCTTAAAACGTCCATTTTCCCACACATACATCCCATTAAACCCTCCCAAATACAAATTACCATTGAATTCTTGCGAAAATCCTGTTTGCTCCGGAAGTCCTTGTGATGGTAAAAACTCACGCATGCCACGTCCAAACTCAAGAACACTTACCCCATTCAAACTGCTTACCCATACATTCCAATCTTTATCCTGATAGAGTTTTATTAAAAAATTATTGCACAATCCATCTGACTCATAAATTGTGTATAGGTAGCTTCCTTTCTGATCAAATATGTACAAACCGTTCGATGTAGCAATTACTAAGTAACCCGAGTCGGTCCATAAAAAGTCGTGCACCGATACAGGTACATTTTTTAGTGTAGCGGATACATCAGCTACTAAACTCCATTGTTCTTCTTCTCCAAACTCCCATAATTTGAAACTCCTATCCCACACCATTAATCGATTAGTTGATGATTTCATGAGATGAGCGTCTTTAATCTGCTTTGGTAAGACAAGCTTTTTTGAAGCTTCCTTAGAAGTAAAAAGCAAGGAGCCGTCCTCTTGCAAACTCACGATTTCATCACGCCAAAGAGCAACTGAAATTACTGGCGTATCGTTGTGCTTCCATGTTAAGCTATGCTCTTTATGGGAATAGGTGTACCACAATTTTTTAGATATAAAGTGAATATCATCATTAAATAGATAGGTAAATTCAACATCCTTAATTTGTAAAACTGAATCAGCAAGTAGATAAGCCAAAGACTGATAAGAACGTCTCAACAAAGAATCTTTACGCAGTACACCAAAATCAAACTGTCCGCCAACATAAATATCGCCATCCGGATGATTTGCAAATGAAAGTGCAGGTGAATTCCCCTCCATACGCATATTTCTCCATGACAATCCATCAGACTCTTGGATTCCATATCGCGTATTTCCAAAGTACAGTAAGCCGTCATCAGCTCGGAAAATACCATAAGTCTGACGCGAACCCACAAAATCACCTCGGCGATAGGTTTGCATAAAAGGGAACCCTTCTGGTGGACTCTGTTGCGCATCTACCTGTTGAAAGGTGAGCAAGAAGGTTAAAATGAACGTATATACATAACAAAAACTCATGAATAACAAATAAGTCTACTAATTCAATTTTATATGGATATGAAAGCTTCCGAATTAAAATAGCAACTCTCATTAAACTTTAGAACACACCGGAAAATTAGCTTAATCGATTGGAGCCCTTCAGCATTGTCAAACTTGTTAAACTCAATAGAAAAATAGGAGGCCTTGCTTATTGTTTATGTAGCGGTTTACTTCATGTTTATACCTACCTTGTTTGAAAAATGAAACCATCCAATCAAAACAATTCATCAAAACTGCGTGACTCCGGAAAACTAAGCATTGAAGCCATACTTGCCATAACCGATTTGGTTGAGGAAATACACACAAGCCTTTCACTTACAAAACAAAAAAAAGGTGGAATCAGCGGGTTTGTGTATTGGTTGATTCGATTCATAACAAAGGCCGTTGGATTGGGAGTGGATTCACTGTTACGAAATCTTGAGCATCAATTTGATGGCATACCTACTGAACAATTTCAAGGTGTTTCTCCAAGTAATCAAGCAGTATTATCGGCATTAAATGGAGTTTTAGGAGATTATCTTTTTGATCGAAACAGTGCTTTGGCTATTCCAATGCAACTGGAAAAAGTGGAAAAAAATTCAGCTACGATAATTTTGTGGGTTCACGGCTTGTGCATGAATGCAAACCAATGGAATCGAAATAATGTGGATTTTCGAAGTGTTGTTCATCAAAATTTGGGGTTTTCCAACTGGAGTTTAACCTACAATACAGGTCGGCATATTTCGGAAAACGGCAAAGAATTAAGTTTTTTATTGGAAAAGGAATTTCTAAATAATCCAGAGCTTGAAACCATGTCCATTGTGGCTCATTCCATGGGTGGATTAGTAATTCGAAGTGCCGTGTTTTATGCTGATAAGTTGGGTCACAGTTGGTTAAAAAAACTCAAAAAGGTGATATTTCTTGGAACACCGCATCATGGCTCCCCTTTGGAAAAAGCAGGCAATTGGTTCGAAAATTTGCTTACTAAAACAGAATACACCAAAGCTTTTGCAAAACTTGGAACCGTTCGAAGCTCCGGCATCACCGACTTACGATTTGGCAACCTCACCGACCAAGATTGGATGTATAACAATCGTTTTAAACGAGCCCACGACCCAAGAAATCCAATTCCCCTAGTACCGTCAATAGCATGGTATGCCGTGGCTGGCAGTATAACGCAAACGGCTAATCAGGTCGGAGATTTTTTTCCCGGCGATGGGCTCGTTCCCGTTAAGAGTGCTATGGGAATTTCTACATATGATCGTTATACCTTAGTCTTTAAACCGGAAAACACGTTTATCGCTCGTGGTGTTGGTCATTTCGATTTATTGTGTGATGAAAAGATTGCTGAAAAAGTACTTATGTGGCTAGAAGAAGCATCAGTTTAACGATTTCAAAAAAAAGGCTGAGTTTCCTCAGCCTTTGGGTCTATTAATTTTCAAATTCATGTTTTTTGAGAATGGGAATCAATAACATATCTGAAATTGTCGTCAAATCGCCCGAAATACTCCGTTATTAATTAGCATTTCAAAAAGAGTAAGTCATTCCTGCCATTAACGACAATGTAATAAAATGTTGATTGTAATCAGATAAATTACGCCCCCGAGCATCATACAATAAGCCGTATAAATACCTGACTTTTAAACCAACATAAACCTTCTGATTCTCAATAACATGTTGCAGATATGCTGTTCCAGCGTAGCCTACATTAAGAGCCATCAAGCGATCTTCCAAAAAAAAGTCACTACGATTGTATTTAACCGTTCTATTTACAATTGACAAAGATGGTCCATGACCAATAGATACAGACTTTTTCCACTCTTTGATAAACAAAACATCGATTGTATTAAACATCAACGACTCATATAAATTAATAGTTCCTATATTAACCATTCTTTCGTCTGTAATTGGAATTTTATCAGCAACAATCTTACTGTAAACAAACGAATAATCGAATTGAATTGGCTGGTTATAAGCCCTATCTTTTAAAAAACTAATATCAAAACCATAGTTAATAATAAAATTGCCTGTTTTCGTTATCGGTTTAAAATTTTCAGAGTTCAGGATAAATAAACCAGCGTTGGGGCCGACTTGCAATTGGCTTTGGGCTGACACAGCAGACACCCCCATGAGCAATAAAAACAATAAATTAAATGTATTTTTTTTCATGGTTGATAATTAATCAAAATCATTCTTATTACTTGAACTTCTGAAACACTATTTGCAGTTCTACCCGTGTATAATTTACAAAAATAGACCCCTTCAATCAGGTCTGATGAATCTATTTCTATCGTATGTTGTCCAGCAGACAAAGGCTTATTTTCAATCACAGTTTGCACAATAGTACCATAGGAATTTTCAACTGTTACGGTAACATAACTATTAGATTGAATAATGAATCCCACCATTATTCTTATGTCTTCCATAGAATCCATACTTGTTGATCTACAGGATGATAACACCATCATAAATAATAAACCGTAAAGAACTTGTTTCATAAAAACCCTATTTAACTTTAGAATCCGATAAAATTTAGTAATGCGGATTTGCACCTATCTCTGATTTTTTCAATTTCTCTTCAAAAAATTGAACCCTGACAGAATCCGCCTTTCCATACTTATACATCCACGCATTTTGATATATACCGTCTTTTTCGTGATAGTTTACAAATAGCCCTACCTCATCTTTAACTTGATATTTAACATAGACTTTAAGTGGGGATAAAATAACCTTCTCAAACTTGGCATTTGTATCCAGATTCTTTATTGAAGCCTCCCAATCTGTTAAGAATTCATCAAATGGTTTATTGGAAAAATGAACCCACTGCTGATATAACTCAGTCCAATTAGTTAAGCTCTCATGTTTTCTTACTGCTTCTGCGATATATCCGGAAGGAGATTGCTGCATATTTACCAATTTCCAACTATAAGTCGTGTCTTCTAAAACAACAAATGGTAATGTTTTCGTCGGCGTTGGAACATATTGAGTTGGTACACAAAACTGAATTAAAATTATACCTGTAATAAAAAGAAGTTTTTTCATAATCATTTAATCATTATTTAATGAAAATTGTATCAATTTATTTAATTCTTTATCAAGCAATGAGCTATCAGCGTTAACTGCTTTTTCGTAGGAGGTTTCTGCCTGCTTATATTCTCCTAAATAATATAGCGCCCAAGCTTTTTTGATATTCAAACCCCCATTTAAGGAATCAACTGCAAGTCCAAAGTTAACAACTGAATCAGCTTTTATTGCATATTTAACGGAATCTGTTTGACTTCTCAATGCCAAAAACATTTCAGACCAATCTCTAAAAAATGACGGGTGTTCATTTCCGAATGAATGTGATTTTTTAAAATAATGCTTAGAGCTTTCGAATTTACCTTTTGTAGCTTCAACAACAGCAAAACCCCAGTACGACCACGAATACGTTGAATCACATAACCAACCTTGATTAAAGCGAAACATTGCATGTTCAATATCTTTTTGGTAATAATAATACCATCCGGCACTAACTAATTCTTCACTAGCTTCCCTCATACTCGAATACGACTTTTTCATATCCGCCAGAAAAATCATATCAACTCTTTTTTCCCAAGCATCTTTTTTAACATTTCCGTATTCAGGAAAATGATTCAACATAACAGTTCTTTGAGCACCAACACAATAAGTAAGGCCAACGGCTACAATACTGATTAATAACATTCTTGAAATTTTCATAACGTAAATTACAAGAAATGAGCAAGAATTCATTTATATAAGTAAACAAAAAAGGCTGAGTTTCCTCAGCCTTTCACTTAATCAATCTTCCGGAGTCCAATTTTTAATCTTGGTTCGGATGTAATTTTCTAAATGATCTACTCCCACACGTTCTTGCTGCATGGTATCACGATCACGAACAGTTACTGTATTATCAGCTAAACCGTCAAAATCTACAGTTACGCAATACGGTGTTCCGCCTTCATCAAATCGGCGATAACGTTTACCAACAGAGCCTTTTTCATCAAACTGAACTTTAAACGACTCACTCAAGTCTTTGCGAATTTTCTCGCCAACCTGCATCAATTCATCTTTTTTGATGAGCGGTAAAACACCAACCGTTACTGGCGCTAATTTTGGGTGCATTTTAAGCACAACACGTGTTTCGCCTTCAAGTTCTTCTTCACGGTACGCATCACAAAGAACCATTAAACAGCTTCTATCCAAACCAACGGAAGTTTCGATAACATAAGGAGTGTAACGCTCGTTGGCTTGCGGATCGAAATATTCCATTTTCTTACCGCTGAATTGGGAATGCTGACTCAAGTCGAAATCGGTACGGTTATGAATACCTTCAATTTCCTGCCATCCGATTGGAAATTTGTATTGAATATCTACCGCAGCTTTTGCATAATGTGCCAATTTATCATGCGGATGATCCATAAAACGCAAGTTAGAACGGCGAATTCCATTTCCGACATGATAGTTGATGCGTTCTTCTTTCCACGCTTCGTAAGCATCCATATCCGTTCCCGGTTTCACGAAATATTGCATTTCCATTTGTTCGAACTCGCGCATACGAAACACAAACTGACGAGCAACAATCTCATTTCTAAACGCTTTACCGATTTGAGCAATACCAAACGGAATTGCCTGACGTGAAGTTTGCTGTACGTTCAAAAAGTTCACAAAAATACCTTGTGCCGTTTCCGGGCGGAGATACACAATGCTGTCTTCATCGTTTGAAGCAACAGCACCAAACTGAGTTTTAAACATCAGGTTAAACTGGCGAACCTCAGTCCAATCGAACGAACCGGAAGCCGGAGATTTAATTTGTTCATCCAAAATAATTTGATACAAATCCTTTGCCATGGTTGAACGTGTTCCGGCTGTATCTAAAAGATGTTGAACGGTATCAGCTTTATCTTTTTCGCCTTTTTCTTCTAATTTTGCGATGTGCATTTCAATCAAATGGTCGGCACGATAACGCATTTTAGATACTTTATCGTCAATCATCGGGTCGTTGAACGATGCTACGTGTCCGCTTGCTTCCCAAGTTTTGGGGTGCATCAAAATGGCAGCATCAATCCCTTCGATATTATCATGCTTTTGAGTCATAGCTTTCCACCATTCGCCGCTCACTCTGCGCTTTAATTCAACGCCAAGCGGACCGTAATCGTAAGTAGCTGCTAATCCGCCATAAATTTCTGATGATTGAAAAATAAATCCTCTGCGTTTGCTCAGGGTGATAATCGTATCGAGGCTTTTAAGTTCTGCCATATAGGGTTGATGTAAGTCGTTTATGTTAAAAAAGTTTGAATTGATACCGAATAGGTACATGCAATAAAAACAGTGAACTAAATTGCATGAAATTCGGCTAAACAAGTGCGCAAAAATAGGCAATACAAGCCAAATAAGTGAAAGAATGTTTGGGATAGGAACTAAATGTCTCTTATTTCAAGACCGTTTATAAAACACTTTGCCAACTCGGTTAATGTGATCGATAAGTGATTCGTTTTCCAATCGATTAAAAATGGAAACATCCACATAGTATGGTAAATAGGAATCATCTAATGCAGTTTGAATTTTTAGTAAATCAGCGAAACTCAAGTTTTCTCCTTTTAGGGTGATATCGATGTCAGATCCTTCTCGATAAGTCCCCATTGCTCGAGAGCCATAAATTATTGCTTCATCAACCGATGAATTTGATGATAGAATATCTTCTAGAATAGAAACAGATTGGTCACTTAACCCAAAATCGTGAGTCACTATCAAAACAACTCCGTTTGATCATCGTTTATTGACAGTTTACCTATCATAACTCTTTCAAATGCTTCAAATTCAGGAAAGTAAGAATGAATAATATCCAAAAATATTTCATCAGCAGTACTTTTGTCGTAGGTATGTGAAGTCAAATTTCGACTTGCAATCATTTGCATCCACACATCTCCTGATCCAATTAGACCAATACTAAACGCTTCACGCGTTGCATCTTTAGATCCGGTAACACTTGAATTACCTTGAGATTGGGCAAAATCTTTAATCACTTTCCAAGCTAGTTCATGTGTATACTCAAATCGCTGAATTAGCCCTTCCATCTCTAAATCCGTTAATTGGTCATTTAATTCATTTTCTTTTTCTGTAAAATCCAGCCCTATTACTACTTCTCTAAGTTTAGCAAGAGCTTTTCTGTAATTAGAGAATCGTTGCTCCCACCGAATATCTTTAGTTGACATAAATAGTATTTATTTCAATTTTGAAAGAATATACAATTCTGATATATCAGCTTCCCAATCAAATTCAACATTCCTCATTTTTCCGTAAATTCAGCTCTAACCGCGTTTAAAACGGATTTTTCTTCCCTTATTTATTCAGCGAATCATCAATCATACTCGTATCAACCAAAAAACATCGTTCATGAAAACCCAGTATTCAGTTGGCATTTTGGGCGCAACAGGCGCCGTTGGACAAAAATTTATTCGTTTATTAGAAAATCACCCTTGGTTCACCATTAAAGCTTTAGGAGCCTCTGAGCGCTCAGCCGGAAAAACATACGCAGAAGCCGCCAATTGGATTGAAGCTGTTCCTTGTCCAGGCACTATTAAAAACATGACTGTTGCAGCTTGTGATCCTGAGTTTTTCAAAGGTATTGATTTTGTGTTCTCCGGTTTAGATTCATCCGTAGCAACCGAAGTGGAAGGAGCATTTGCCGCTGCCGGGATTCCGGTTATATCAAACGCAAAAAATTATCGCACCGGAAAATATGTCCCATTATTGGTTCCCGAAGTGAACCCCGACCATATCCATTCTATTAAGCAACAAACGTACGATCCTAGTGGGAAAGGTTTTATTGTAACGAACCCGAATTGTGTTACGGTTCCTTTAGTTATGGCTTTGAAACCGTTACAAGAAGCGTTTGGAATCAACTACGTTATTTTAACTTCTATGCAAGCTGTTTCCGGCGCTGGTTATCCCGGCGTACCATCTCTTGACATCATGGGAAATATTGTTCCTTTTATTAGTGGCGAAGAACCAAAAATCGCTTCTGAACCTTTAAAATTATTGGGGGAATTGCAATCTGACGGAACTGTTAAAGACGCTTCATTCCCTGTTCAAGCCACTGCTGTTCGCGTTCCGGTTTTAGAAGGTCATTTATTAAGCGTTTCTGTTTCGCTTAAAAACAAACCTGCTTCAATTGAAGAAGTGGAAGCAGTTTGGAATAACTGGAAGAATCCATTGGCAGAATTAAACTTGCCTTTCGCCCCTGAAAAACCGATTGTGGTAACTAAAGAAGACCGTTATCCGCAACCTCGTCTTCATTCTTATGATGAAAACGGCATGAGAACTACAATTGGTCGTGCTCGTTTGACTACCATTACTGACCTTTCTTTTGTGGCACTTGCACACAATACAGTTCGTGGTGCAGCTGGCGGCGCTATTCTCAACGCAGAATTACTGGTAAAAGAAGGTTATTTATAAGCTGATTCATCTCAGGTTATTGAAACAAAAAAGGCGCGAATGAGCGCCTTTTTTGTTTCAATGGTTACTTACAATTTTTACAAATCAAAAACTATACAGATAAGCAACACTTACACCAAAAATATCAAAATCCACTATATATGGAAAGTCTCCATCCACCCTTGCGTCATATCCAGTAGTAACACCAACCCTAAATAGACTATTGTTAAATTTTAAGTAAGGATGAAAACTTATTCGAACATAATTATAATAATCATATGGATCGAATGGATCGAACCCTTTATTTGCACCATTGATGCTAATACCAATTTGATTTACCATCAATACTCCCCAAGACTGATTTGAAAAAATCTTCCAGTAAATACCAAGTCCTCCTCCTTTGCTATTTGCAACTAGACCATCTTCATCTTTATTCGTAAAGTATGACCTAGAGTATTGTACATCGGCTGATAATCCAATAGGTAAATTCCAAGTATCCTTATCCTTTATTAATAGATAGGATAAATTCCCGCCAACCGTGTAATATGGGCCTAAACTATAAGCCATATTTGAATTACCTGTTTCTCCATAATACAATGAAAAATCCCACCTGTTAAAAGCATAGCCCAACCCAACAATTTGGGTTTCAGCAAAATTCATATTCATTTTGCCAGCCTCTACATACAATGCATTTTTATAATTAGACAAAAACACATGTTGTGCAAATAAATTTGAACTAACAAATGAAAACCCAAGTAGGATGAATAATTTTAGCATAGCTTACCCTTATTTATTTTTAAACCGGACCAAAATATAGGAATCAAACAAATAGAAACGCATTACCACAAACAAAAAAAGTCTTACAAGTATTTCACTCATAAGACTTTGCGTGCCCTGGACTGGACTCGAACCAGCATGCCGTTTCCAGCACCACCCCCTCAAGATGGCGTGTCTACCAATTTCACCACCAGGGCTCTTGAAAAAAGGAACGCAAAAATACAGTGAAATTTTGTTTTTCACAATAGCCCACCACACTCTTTCAGTCTTGCCTATCTGCGTATTTCTCTTAAAAATCACAATCTTGGCTTGGTTTTTGTCCACTATTCTCTAAATAGTTATAAAGTCGTTATTTAAACTTCAGAATTATGCTTAAGTACGAAGGTTGGCAAACTAGTCTCGAATCTAAAGATTTTACGGGGATTTGGAACGCTATTGCATCTTTATCAAATGAAAAAATCATTGATAGACAATTAGTTAGCAATACAGATTCCGATATTTATTTGCAGCTATTCAGCCTGTTACAACACAAACAGATTCAAGAATCGCAATCCCTTTTAAGCTCGATAATTCCTCAACCTGAAACTGCTTATGTATTCGGCTTAGCCTCAGCTTTGGGCGCACTTTTCGGCATCCCAATCGATTCAAAAAAAATGAATACGGCACTTCTTTACGATAAAGGAGAGCTTTTTTCCTCTGTTATTGCTGCTATCCCGACTTATGCCGGACTCGTTGAAACCTTATTTTCCACTGATACTATTCGTCCATATTTACTTGAATCAGCCTATAAATACCTGAATTATCCTTGGCTTTACGAAGAGCTTATTCAGTCTGAGACAACTCAAAAAGCAATAGCGTCTTTTTCGGAATCCCATTTAAAAGGGCTGCTTTACTTCTTCAATAACCAATTCGAAAAATCACTTTTATCTTTAATCCCCTTATTAAAAACAGGTTCTACACATTGGACTATTCACTGGTTAATCGCAAAAGCAGCGTATGCAACAAAGCGATTCGATTTAGTTGAAAGACAATGTCAACATCTTTTAAGCATAAAGCCAAACTTTTGGTACGCAAGAGAATTGAGTCTTCATGTAAGCGGATATTTTGCGCAAATTGCTCAGGACAAAGTCGCTGAAAAGTTCTTTAAATCATTCAAACCACAATACAAAACCAGTATTGAAGTCGGAGCGTTTGATGGCGTTCACTATAGTAATGTCCGCCATTTCACATTATTTGAAGATTGGTCTTCCATTCACATTGAACCGGTTTCTGACAATTTCAATCGCCTTAAACGAGCCTATTCCAATCATCCGAAAGCAAAGCTATTTAATAATGCGGTGAGTCCGGATGCCGGAACGATTGACATTCACGTTTCGTCGTATTCCAACCTAAGCGAATGGGGTTCTGATGTTGCCAGTGTATTAGAAGGTGAAAAAAAACGTTGGGACTCCTTCAAACCCGATTGGCACGTTGAAAAAGCGCCGACAATCACCTTAGACGATGCTATTAAACAGGCCGGTTTTGAAGGTGTAGATTTAATTTCGATTGATGCAGAAGGCTACGATTTAGAAGTTCTTCAAACCATAAACTTGGAGCAATACCGCCCGCAACTTATCATTATTGAGTACGGAACCAAGCGGAAAGAAATTTTGAGTTATGCCAACTCTTTTGGTTACACTTTATATGATGATAACGGACAGGATTTATTTCTAACTCCCGGCGAGTACAGAGAAATCAATGAAATCAAACATTTGTTTAATCCTCATTTCTTGAAGGTACATGAAGTTACCGGATCTGTTTTTCTCCAAAAAGTTCTCCCCATTCATTTACTCTCACGATATCGATTCGATTTAAGCATCAAATATGCCTATGCGAAACATTATCTGAGTAATACGCTCAATCCTTTTATTGTTGATGCCTACAAAGCACACATTAAAGCATTCAACGATTTTAACGAAGGTGACGGTTCCGGGAAAGTTGGCTTCGAAGCATTTAAAACGGCGTTTGAGAACGTTATAGATTCCATAAAAGAACATGGATTCAGCGCAGAGACAACGGTTCTTCCTTTGAGCAAAGAAGGCGTTTTAATGGATGGCGCACATCGTTTAGCTGCCGCATTAGCTCTGAATGTTCCCGTGCTTGTAGCTCGAACATCGCTTGCCGGACCGATGGGAAATTTTGAATACTTCAAAGCCAGAGGTTTGTCGGAAGAGTTTTTAGATTTCGGAGCCCTGACGTTTGTTAACATGGATTCCAGCGCAAAAACGCTCACGTTATTTCCAAGTGCTGAAGGCAAACAAAAAGAAGTACTGGAGTTAATACACTCAACTGTTCCGGTTGTCTATCAAAAAACGTTGGAATTAAGTTCGCAAGCAGGGTTTAATTTAGTCCGCCAGATGTATCAAGACGAAGCTTGGCTGGGAAATTTCCAAAACGGATTTGCCGGAGCTCGATTCAAGGCCAGCGAATGTTTCAAAGGCTCAGACAGTGTGCGTCTGTTTATCATTCAATCGCACAATTTGGACGCTTTGCGAGAATTAAAGGAAAAAATTCGTGCTTTATATCAGGTTGAAAATCACTCGGTTCATATAAACGACACGCATCCTGAAACAGAACTCATTGCGGGAGCTTTATTAAATAAAAATTCGCTTCACTTTTTAGACAATGCCCAAATTCGTCCGTTCGCCAATTTTTACGGGCTTATACACCAATTCGAACAATGGCTTAAATCTGTCGGGATTTCAAAAAATCTTGTTTGTGTGGATGGAAGTGCAACGCTTTCCGTTTACGGCTTAAGAGAATGCGGCGATTTAGACTTCTTGCACGAGGGCGAGCAACCTTGGGGCACAGGACTCATCAATATAAACAGCCACAATATTGCCTCTCAGCTGCAATATCATGCTTGGGGCAAAGACGAAATTTTATATAATCCTGAACTTCATTTCTATTATAACGGAATAAAATTCATAACTCCGAACGCCATAAAAGCCATGAAACAAAAACGTGGTGAAGGCAAAGATGTGCAAGACGTAAATCTTATCGAGGAGCTTATGAACCAAACCATTCGATTAGTTACGCTTTCCGATTATGCGCATCTATCTGATGTTGAAGCCGGTAAAAAAATTATTGGTTTGATTCCTGTAAAAAACGAAGCCACTTTTATTCAGCTTTGTATTCGAGCTCTTGCCAAAATAACCGATGCGATTATTGTTTTAGATGATCATTCTGAGGATAACACACTTGCCCTAATCAACGAAATAAAAGAAGAATGCAAGGTGGTTGAGATTATCGAAAAAACAAATTGGCACAGAGATGAGCCGGGTGATAGAAATTTACTGTTAGAGGCCGGAAGAAATCACGGCGGAACTCATTTTGTTGTGATTGATGCCGATGAGGTTTTCACTTCAAACCTAACAGAAAACAATATTCTTCGCCGAGCCATTTTATCGCTAAAACCTGGAGATAAACTCCTGTTTAACTGGATTCAGTTGTGGCGGGATATTTCTTATTATCGTTTCGATCAATCTGTTTGGACGTGGAATATAAAACCGTTCATTTTCTGTGATGACGGCATTTCTCGCTACGAATCCGAATTTATACATACGAACCGCTTTCCGACACCGCTAAAAGGAATGTTCTATGTTTTTAAAACATACGAGCACGGGCTTTTACACTTTCAGTTTGTGAACTGGCACAATTTATTGGTTAAACAAGCTTGGTATCGAGTATTAGAACGTATTCGTGATCCGAAAAAATCATCGCAGGATATTAACTCGCGTTATTTCCCATCGAAAGATGAACGAGGTTTGCAACGCTCTGTTAGCCCACTACTTTGGTTTAAAGAATATTTGCCTTGGTTGAATTTGGATTCCATCATGCAAAAAGAAAGTTGGCGAACCGAACAAATACGAACTTGGTTCAACGAATATGGAACCGCGCATTTTAGTGATTTAGATATTTGGGATATCGATTGGGGAATTGACACGCCGATTGACGCCTTTGGTTTAAATATCCATGAACAATGGAATGCCAGAATTGAAAAAGTGAAATCAGCCTTAGCGAAACAAGAATTCCAAAATGCGACTTCCTTATTGGAGGCCTTTTTAGGTACAGAATATCACAATCAGGCAAGCCAGACCATTCAAAAAATCGAAACGATTTCAAATCAACAATCATGAGTACAACTGCACAACCATTAGTTTCGGCCATTGTATCTACCTATAAAGCGGAACGTTTTATAAAAGGTCTGTTAGATGATTTGTTATTGCAAACGATTGGCTCAAGATTAGAAATTATTGTAATCGATTCCGGTTCTCCTGAAAATGAAGGGGGAATTGTACAGGAATATCAAAAAAAGCACCCAAATATTAAATATGTACGAACCGAGCGTGAAACCGTTTATGCAGCCTGGAATCGGGCAATAAAATTAGCAAGCGGTATATACATCACAAATGCCAATACAGACGACCGACGAAAAACAGACGCGTATGAAATTATGAGTGATTATTTAGACGCTCATCCAGAAATCGGCTTAGTCTATTCAGACGTCGTAATAACTCACGAACCCAACGAAACCTTTAATTGCAATTCAGGCAGAGGAATTTTTAAGTTTGATGAACACGATCGGGAAAAATTATTAAACGGATTATGTTATGTGGGACCAATGCCCATGTGGAGAGCATCCATTCATAATAAAGTTGGATTCTTTGATCCTGATTTCGTTACATCGGGCGATTTAGAGTTTTGGGTTCGCGTTTCTGAGTTTTATGAATTCAAAAAAATTCCGCAATTGCTTGGGCTATACCAAAAGCGTCCGGATAGTGTAGAAAACAGCAACGAAGTTGAAAAATCAATTGAGAATCTGGTTATCAAATACAAATACAGTCCAAGCAGACAACACTATTTGCATAGTTGGCCTAAGGATAAAATTGTTGAACACATAAAAAAGATTCAACGTTGCTCGGCTTATATTGCAGAAAACAAATTTTCTGAATGTATTACTTTGGCTGATGAGCTCTTGGCTATCATTCCATCGGATGCTGATGCTCTCTATTTAAAAGCTACCGCACTATATCGCATCCAAAAAGTAAGCGAGGCCATTCCGTTATTTGAAAAAGTAATTGAATTAAATCCGCTACACAGCATTTCTCTCAACAATCTTGCGGTTTGGTTTTGGTCAAAAGGAGAAAAGCAAAAAGCCATAGCATATATGGAACGGTGTGTAGAGTCCGACATGAATAACAATGCTGCCCGAATAAATCTGGCAGAAATGCTCATTCAGACCAATAAAACAGAAAAAGCAATTGCCGTACTGAGTGAAAGTATTCGGCGAAATCTTTTTCTCAAAGAAGCTTTGGAGTTATTAATTAACTATCAAAAAAAGAGTAATCCTGTTTTATCAACCTATTATCAGGACCTATTAAAACACTATAATCAATTAGTTTCTAAGCCTTTTTTAAAAAAATAAATCCTTTTTTTAAAAAATCATTCTTCACGTAATCTATTGACTATCAATCAATTATATAAAGAGCACCTTGCTCGTAGCGTAATTCTATAATTTTTTTTTGATTAAAAACTAAAGTCGGCTATTTGGCTACACGATAAGAAGCTCAGTAACAAAATAAACCGCAACTTAAGCTTCAACATTATGGCTTTCGCTGACTTCAACAGAATTAACACAAACGTACAGTCTTTAGAGGCTCGTTTTTCGCTTGATAAAATCAACAAGCGTTTAGGTAACACTCAGTTAAGACTTTCTACAGGTCTTCGCATAAATAAAGCAGAAGATGATGCTGCGGGATTTTCAATCGCTGCAAAACTTTCTTCTCGTATCGCCGGCTTAGAACAAGCTTTACAAAACACCGGTGATTCTAAATCAGTTCTTGATATCGCTGAATCTAGCTTGAACAGCATCTTAGATATCTTAAACACCTTAAAAACAAAAGCTACTCAGGCTGCCAACGATACATATGGCACTGACGAAAGAGATTTCATTCAATCTCAGGTTGATGCATTAGTAAATGAATTGGATTCATTAATTGGCCAAACAGTTTACCAAGGAAACGCATTATTAGATGGTACTTACAACGCTACGTTCCAAGTTGGCGAACGTACTGCTGATATCATCAATGTTCAATTAAACTCTGGCGGAACCGCCGGATTTGATGCTGCAGGCTTAGGCGTTGACTCATTAGGAGTTACTTCACACGCACTTTCACAGTCAGCAATGGCTAGTATTGATGCTGCTATTTCAACTGTGGCAACAGTAGTTAACTCTTTAGGTATTTACCAAACACAGTTATCCATCCGTGAAGAAATTTTAACTCAGGCTATTAATAGCAACTTCTCTGCTCGTAGCCGAGTACGTGATGCTGACTTTGCTAAAGAACAATCTGAAGCAATCAAGCTTCAAATTTTACAACAAACTGCAATTTCTGCACTAGCTCAGGCAAACGCAGCTCCACAAGCAGTTCTTGGCTTCATCGGTCAATAATCGCCGGCCGATCCGTTAAAAAAATTGTTTCTGTTAGATTTAAATCGTTCTTTGAAATATTGATTTTACGTGTGGTCGATTTAAGCAATTTCTTTTTTGTTCGATAATGTTAGATGCCTCAAGGAAGAGGCATCTAACAGAAAACAATTAAAGAAGGAGCTATTATGGCATTCGGCGATTTTAACCGAATTAGTACCAACGTTCAGAGCCTTGAAGCACGCTTCTCTCTGGATAAAATTAACAAGCGTTTAGGTGCAACTCAGTTAAAACTCTCAACTGGTCTTCGCATTAACAAAGCGGAAGATGATGCTGCGGGATTCTCAATCTCAGCAAAATTATCATCTCGTATTGCCGGTCTAGAGCAAGCATTGTCAAATACAGGTGATGCAAAATCTGTATTGGATATTGCTGAAGCAAGTTTTAACAGTATTCTCGACATCCTAACTACTCTAAAAACCAAAGCTACCCAAGCTGCTAACGACACTTACGGTACTGACGAAAGAGCATTCATCCAATCACAAGTAGATTCACTTCTTACTGAATTGGACGCTTTAGTAGCTCAAACTGTATATCAAGGAAACAGCTTATTAAGCGGTAGTTATAATGCTACTTTCCAGGTAGGTGAACGTACAGCGGATACCATTAATGTGGCTATTGCTGTTACAGGAACTACCGGTTACAATGCATCAGGTTTAGGTGTTAGCGGAATATCTGTAACAAGCTTTGCTAACGCACAATCTGCTCTTGCCAGCGTTGATGCAGCTATTAATACAGTTGCCAGTGTTGTAAACGAGTTGGGTATTTATCAAACGCAATTATCTATCCGCGAAGAAATTCTTACTCAATCGATTAATTCAAACTTTTCTGCACGAAGCCGTATTCGTGACGCCGATTTTGCAAAAGAGCAAAGTGAAGGTTTAAAACTTCAAATCCTCCAACAAACTGCAATTGCTGCATTAGCTCAAGCTAACGTTGCTCCGCAAGCTGTTCTTGGATTTATCTCTGCTTAGCAAATACAAAGGAGCTCCAGGGATGGAGCTCTAAACTTTAACACATAGAAGGAGCTAATCATGGCATTCGGTGATTTTAATCGCATTAATACGAATGTTCAATCACTCGAGTCTCGTTTTTCTCTCGACAAGATTAACAAAAGACTCGGAACTACACAGTTAAGATTGTCAACTGGTCAGCGCATCAACAAAGCTGAAGATGATGCTGCCGGTTTCTCAATTGCTGCTAAACTTTCTTCTCGTATTGCGGGATTAGAGCAAGCTTTATCAAATACTGGTGATGCAAAATCAGTTCTTGATATCGCTGAAGCTAGCATTAACAGTGTATTAGACATCTTGACCACACTAAAAACAAAAGCTACACAAGCTGCAAACGATACCTACGGTACAGACGAAAGAGCATTCATTCAATCACAGGTTGATAGCCTCGTAAATGAATTAGATTCTCTCGTAAACCAAACTGTATTCCAAGGTGTTTCATTATTAGATGGAACTTACAACGCTACTTTCCAAGTTGGCGAACGTACTGCTGACATCATTAATGTGCAGTTAACCTCAGGTGGTGGCGCCGCTGCTTTTACTTCTAACGGATTAGGTGTAAATAACTTAAGCGTAGGAAGTTTTGCATCTGCACAAGCTGCAATGACAAGCATTGATACCGCGATCAACCAAATGGCTGGTGTAGTAAATCAGTTGGGTATTTATCAAACCCAGCTATCCATCCGTGAGGAAATTCTTACTCAAGCTATCAACAGTAATTTCTCTGCTCGTAGCCGCATACGTGATGCTGACTTTGCTAAAGAACAAAGTGAAAACATCAAATTGCAAATTCTACAGCAAACAGCGATTGCTTCATTGGCACAAGCTAATGCTGCACCGCAAGCAGTTCTGGGATTCTTGGGATAATTTTTCTCATACGTTGAAGTGGGATGGGAATATCAGTGTGGTATTCCCTCCATTTCTAATTTTAAAACTTATTTGCTATGAATTCAGCTCTCAATACATATCAAGTTCAACAAATCAAAAATGCTAACCCGGATGAATTAATCGGGATACTTTACGATATGGCTATTCAAGCCACTTATCGCAAAGATGAAACACGTTTGATTAAAATTCTCTCACTTTTAATTCGTTCATTAAATTACGATTATGAGTTCGCCGAGAATTTTTACAGCTTGTACGAATATTGCCAGCACATTACCGGTCAAAAAAAGTTTGATGAGGTACGAGATTTGCTAAGTGGTATTCGTGATGCTTGGTATGAAGCTGTTATTAACGGCAAAAAAGGAGCTATAGCATCGACTGCTTAATAAAACGATTTAATTCAGACAACAACAATGGCAACCTCTGTTAATTCTGCGCTTTTTGGATTAAGTGATACTTACGAATCTCTGATTGCAAATTTGATTACGCTTGAAAGTACTCGAAAATTTGCGATTGAAGATCAGGTAACAGAACAACAGTCAAGAAAATCGGCAATTTCTTCCGTTGGCTCGAAGTTAACTTCATTTAACCGAACATTAGTTGACTTCGCATCACCGGCGAATAATTTGTTTGATTTGTATGCAGCCACTTCATCTAATGAAGCGGCTTTTACTGTTTCTAATACGTCCAAATTAACCACTTCCGGAAGCTTTAACGTAGAAGTTCAACAGATTGCCAAAGCAGATGTTCGAGTTTCTGCCCAATTTAGTGCAGCTGGAACCGATATCGCCACAGCGGTAAATTCAGTTGGCGGAGATGACGAATTAGATTTTGACATCACCGTAAACGGTAACACGTATAATATCACTATTGGTGATATCACCGGGCTAACCAACGAAGATGTTTTACAAGCCGTTGTTGATGAAATTAACAGCAATGCCAGCGACGATGTTCAGGCTACCATATTAAGAGAAACTAGCGGCACTGTACGTTTATCCATCCGTAGTAAAGAAAGCGGCCAAGATGCAGCGATTTCATTCTCGAATACGATTGATGCGGACGGCCAGACCAACTTAGCTGAAGTTTTACAATTAACTGTTGATAATGGCGGTTTAACAGCTGATGATAACGGTTCTGTTCTGGCTCCGGCTTCGTTAAGCGGAGGTCGTTTATTTGCTCTTGGAACATTAGACGCACAATTCACCATAGACGGATTAAGCTTTGTAAGAAGTTCTAATGTTGTCTCTGATGCTATAACAGGTTTATCACTCACATTGAAGCAGACTACTTCTGCAACTGAAACCATTTCAATTGAATCAGATACCGCTTCTGCATTAGATAATATCAATACATTTATTAGTTCTTTTAATGGCGTAGTTTCTGAGATTCGCTCTCAAACCTATTTAAATGGAACATCCGGCGAAAGAGGTCCTCTTTACAAAGACCGTTCTTTCAGAGAGCTTAGTTACACGTTACGCCAAAATTTAATTTCAACGGCATTAGATACCAGTATTGTTGTTGGCGGAACTCCGTCCAACCCGATTATACCTGGCGGGGTTGAAATTCAAACCATATTAGATATTGGTTTAAATGTAAGACAAGACGGCTCTTTATACATTGAAGATCAATCAAAATTAGAAGAAGTTTTACGGGATAATCCGAACGCTGTTAAAACCCTATTTTCGAGCGATCGAACGGATGGGTATAGTGGAATCGCCGGAAAACTTCAGGATAGCATCGATTTGTTTATCAAAGCAGACGGGTTAGTAACATCTTTAACAACCAGCATTGATGAACGGATTGCGCAGTTAAATAAACGAATTGAAGTTCAGGACGAATATTTAGCAAGACGTGAAACCCAACTTCGAAATCAGTTTATTCAATTGCAAGCATTAGCCGACGAAGCGACAAGTCAGTACCAAACTATTGCCAGTATTGGTTCTTATTACAGTTAGTCTTAAACACAGACAGATAGATTATGAACTCACAGTCCATTTCAAACACCAATTCAGCAGCTACACTAGATACAAGTGCAAAAATCAAGCAGGTTGATTTAGCAAAAGATCAATCAGTAAAAGTTGCTGTACCTGATTTAACTGTACTTCGAGATAAACAAGTTCAATCCGGAATTACTTTAGAAGATGCCGAATCTCTAAAAAAGGCTGAAGTTGCCATAAACGAAGCTCTGTTAAGCAGATTAAATCAAAAACTATCGTTCTCTGTTGATGAAAACACGGGCAGAACGGTGATTAAGATTTTAGATAAACAGACGGAAGAAGTTGTGAAACAGTTTCCTCCCCAAGAATTTTTGGATATGGTTTACAGCTTAAATAAAGCTGCCTCAGTAATCCTAAAAGATTTGCCAAAGTATATTTAACAGATTATGGCGCTCGAATCCATTGAATATCAGTTATTTAACAAAGCTATCGAGCTTACGCAACAAATGATTCATTCATTGGAAATGGAGCAGGAAAGCTATCAAGATGTAACTCGTTTACTCTTAGAGCGCGGAAGTATTTATAAAGAATTAGATAATTACATTAAAACTTTAGACCGCACTAAAATATCCGATAAAGATATTATCAAACAAAGGTATGATGAACTGATGCAATTAGATCACGATTTTCGTTCTTTGTTGAAAGTTCAGTCAGATCGGTTAAGAGCTAAAACATCGATTGCCAAAAAGGATCAAATGGCACATCGATCTTACTCAAAACCGAAATCACCAAAAGAATCAATGTTTTTTTCCTCAAAACTTGAGGGGTAATTATGGATATTAAATCATTACTAAATAATCAACTTATTGACCGCAAGCGAAGCGAAAGAGTTGCTACAGGTAAAACTGATGCTGAAAAAGCTTCGAATGGCGCTCAAGAATATCCCGGCGTAAAAGATGAAGTATCTATCAGTCAGGATGCGGTAAGTGATTTAAATTTTGCTAAAAACATCTACAAAAAATTAGATGAATCTTCTTTAGATAGAATCAGAACTATTCGCGGTAAAGTAGAAAGCGGTGATTATACCAACGAATCTGCTATTAAAAATCTGGCTGCTTCTGTTGAAAAAGACATTTATCAACTGGAAAGCGACTCCTATATTTCTGAGCCATTTCATCAATATCCTGTTGATATCAACAAACTAAAGCAACAATTAGTCGAAAATCAGGACATTTACACCGAAGTTGCTGACCGATTGTCAAAAATCCTTTCAAATTTCTAGTAATTCAGTAGAAATATACCTTTCTAACAGCTACATTAAACCCGTTAACTTTTAAAGGGTTTTGCATTTTGAAAGGATCTATTTTACTTATCGAGGACGATGCATCTTTGCTTCAGTATTTGGAGATGCATTTAACATCAAACGGGTTTACCGTTCACGCCTATAATTCTCCAGTAAGCGCTCTGGAATCACTCGCTAAATCTTCTGTTGATCTTGTTTTAACAGATGTTAAAATGCCGGAAATGACTGGCGATGAAGTTTTATCTCACTTGAAAACGCACCATCCGGAAATCGGCTTAATCATGATGACCGGATTCGGAAGTATTGAACATGGTGTGAACGCCATCCAAAAAGGCGCCTTTGATTACATTACTAAACCTTTTCAGGGACCGGAAATACTGGCTCGAATCAATCGTTTTTTTAAATTAAAAACTCAGGGCACCATTGCTTTTACTACAAATCATGGGTTTGAAGCACCTAAACGTGTTGAATCGTCAACAAAAGAAACCAAATCAGATTCACCTTCTGATGTAGTTACAGAAACGATTGATTTTAAACTAATCGGTTCGCATCCTAGAATTAAAGCATTGATAGATGCCTTGCCACAAATTGCTCAAAACAACGCTCCTGTGTTAATTCAGGGCGAAAGTGGCGTCGGAAAAGAAGTGTTTGCCGGACTAATACATTACAACAGCGACCGCGTTGGAAAACCGTACGTAAAAATAAATTGTGCAAATTTACCAACCGAATTAGTGGAGAGCACCTTATTCGGGCACATTAAAGGTTCTTTTACAGGCGCTTTAGCTGATGCCAAAGGTGCTTTTGATGAAGCTGATGGCGGGACTCTGCTTCTCGATGAAATCACTGAAATTCAACTAAACGTACAAGCAAAATTACTACGAGTACTTCAAGAAAAAGAATTTCGTCCGGTTGGTAGCCAACATGCCAAAAAAGTAGATGTCCGAATCATCGCTACATCAAACAGAAATATCTCAAAAACTATTCAAGAAGGACAATTTCGCGAAGATTTATTCTATCGTTTAAATGTGTTTCCAATCGTTATCCCTTCTCTGAGAGAGCGTAAAGACGATATCCCCGATTTGGTGAATTACTTTATTTCGAAGTACGCATCTGAATATGGAATGGCGGAAAAATCAGCGGCTCCGGAGCTATTATCTTATTTAGTTCAGCAATCCTGGAAAGGGAATGTTCGTGAATTAAATAATTTAATTCAGCGTGGAGTTCTGATGTCTGGAAGCTCAAAAAACATTACTTTAGCACATATTCAGAATAGCTTATTTTCTACCTTAGAAAGTTCTGCTGAAAATAAAGAATCACAAGAATTACCATTAATTCCAATCGAAGAAATGGAACTTCAATTGATAAAAAAAGCATTAGAACGAACTGGCGGTAACCAGAAAGAAGCTGCAGAATTATTAGGTATTTCAGACCGAACAATCAGAAATAAATTAAAGAAATTACGATTAGACGATCAGGAAGATTAAACCATGCAAACTATCAGCAAAAATGCTTCTGATATCATTAACTCTTTAGCGAGTAGAATCGTTTTGCTTGAAGCAGACGATATTCAAGCTTTAGGGGATATTCTTAAGTTATTAGACGAACTTCATGCAGATGCTATTAAAGATTATGTGCTTCAAGTTCGCGGAATAGTTGAACGATTAATTCTTGACGAATACGAATCAGCCAGTGTTGGAATGTCTGAACTAAATGCTGCCATAGAACAGTTACAACTGGCATTTAGTGAAACGGAGCTCATAAGCGACAATGAATTCAAGAAAAAGCAAGACGAGCTTACCGACGATGCCACACAAGCTGATGAAACAGATTTACACACGATTGAGTTGGATGATGAGCCGGTTGTTAACATAACTAAATCTGAACCGGAACCACCTGCAAAACCTAAAGCTAAAGTAGAACCTAAGGTTGAAAAAAAACCTGAACCCTCACTGAAAAAAGAACTTTCTATTCCTAAATCTGAAGTAGTTGTTGATCACACCCATTTTAAGAACCGTGATGATTTAGGCCTTATCAATCAAACTCTAAAAGACGATCCGGAACTCCTCCAAGGGTTTATTGATGAAACTGCAGAGCACATTCAGTTAATCGAAAACGGGTTAATTGACTGGGAATCATCCCCAAAAGATTTAACCATCATCGATTCTATTTTTAGACCGTTTCATACTATTAAAGGTGTTGCAGGCTTCTTAAACCTTACGGATATCAATAATTTTTCGCACATGTATGAAGATGTGCTAGATGATGTTCGAAAAGGGAAACTACATTATTCCGACTCTTTAGCTGATGCTATTTTCAAAGGAGTGGATGCCCTAAAACAAATGATTAGCGCCCTAATTAGTGCAACAAAGACCGGAAAATACAATGGTCATACTGTCGATTTGCACAAGTTTGAAATTATCGTACATCATGCAAAATCCGGTGGTCTGCTTCAAGTTGATGAAGAACCTGAGGTTAAAACTCCTGTTTTAGCAAATACTCCCGCAAAACCAAGCCAGGAAAAACCGGCGAAAGCACCGACACCGACGCCTTCATCTGCTCAAGATGATTCCGAAAAGGTTATTGGTACAAGAGCTATGGCTAGTACTAAAGATTCAACGTTGCGTGTAAGCACGTTAAAAATGGATTCTTTAATTGATTTAGTCGGCGAGCTTGTTGTAACCCAAAACATGGTGGTTCAAAATAATGTTGTTAAAAACAGCAGCGATAAACGTTTATTACAAGATGTAGGTCAACTAAAACGCATTACAAGTAATCTACAAGATTTATCAATGTCACTAAGAATGATTCCTATTAAGGATACATTCCAAAAAATGCACCGTATTGTGCGCGATTTGGCCAGAAAATCAGGCAAAAAAATCGTTCTTGAAGTGTATGGCGAAGAAACCGAAATTGACCGGAACATGGTTGATGAATTATATGATCCGCTCGTACATATGATTCGAAATAATTGTGACCATGGAATTGAAGGCCCCGATATTCGTAAAGCGCGCGGCAAAAGAGAAACCGGAACAATTACATTAAACGCTTACTACAAAGGCGGAATGGTTGTTATCGAAGTTACTGATGACGGTAATGGTATTGATGTAAACTACGTTCGTAAACGTGCAATAGCAAAAGGCTTGTGTAAAGAGTCTGACAAACTGAGTGAGCAGGAAGTCCTCAATTTTATTTTTGCTTCAGGTTTTTCTACAAGCGAAACTATTACCGACGTTTCAGGCAGAGGTGTTGGAATGGACGTAGTAAAAAGAGCGATTACCAATTTACGCGGCAACATTGAAATCCAAACCAAGGTAGGCAAAGGCACCACATTTACACTTAGACTACCCCTTACGCTTGCCATTATCGATGGAGTTATTGTTGAAATCGGCTCGGAAAAATACATTATCCCAACGGTAAGTATTAAAGAATCTCTTGTCATCAAAAAAGACCAATTGAATAAAATAGCAGGTAAAGGCGAAACCGTTTTTATTCGTGATAAAGTATTACCTTTAATCCGTGTAGGTAAACATTTCGGCATATCTGATGCTGTGCAAAACCCATCAGATGGATTAATCATTATCGTTGAAAGCGATAAACAGGAAGCCGCTTTATTAGTTGATAAAATGATTGACAAACAAGAAATCGTTATTAAATCCTTAGGTGAAAGTTTAAGTAAACTAGAAGGCCTTGCAGGCGGTGCAATTTTATCAGACGGAACGGTCGGTTTAATTGTTGACGTTCCTACACTTTTACCTAAATCCGGACGCTCATTTAAAGATTATAATTAACCCTAGGAGAACGTATGGCAAAAAAAGAAAAAGACTTAAGTGATGAAATGAAAGCTTTGTTAGCCGAAATTGAAAACGATCCAAATCTTTCAACTAACAATAAAATCTCTGAAGAAGAAGCTCTGATTTTGCAATCTGAAGTGATGAAAGAACAACGTATCGAATCTATTAAACAAACTGAAGTTTCTGAAATTAAAGCCGTACGAGCAAAAGCCGGTAAGTATATTACATTCACTCTCGCTGGTGAAGATTATGGCTTATTTATTTTAAGCGTTAAAGAAATTATCGGAATGATGTCCATCACCCGAGTGCCTAGAACTCCTGATTTTGTAAGAGGCGTTATTAACTTACGCGGTAAAGTTCACCCTGTTATTGACTTAAGAAAACGTTTTGGATTAGACCAACGAGATGATGACGCAAGAACACCAATTATTATCGTAGAAATTAGTCATAGAGGCGGAAGTCAATATCTTGGCATAGTAGTAGATTCTGTTTCTGAGGTTGTGAATCTGGAAGATTCTATGATTGAAGACACTCCTGCTTTTGGTGTTGATTTAGACACCGATTTTATTTTGGGAATTGCAAAGGTTAGCAACAAAGTAGTTACACTGTTAGATATCGATAAGATCTTAACAAGTAAGCAACTTGTAATGCTCCAAAATCAGTAATAATTGATTGAATGGCTCAGGTTAGCATCAATGATTTTCAACATTATGAAATAGGGGAAAAAGATTTTCACTATTTACAACAGCTTGTATATCGGGAAGCCGGTATAAACCTGACAGATGCTAAAAAATGCTTGGTGCAAACTCGCATAGGTAAATTAATGCGTCGCCATCAAATTGATGGATATAAGTCTTTATTTACCCTACTCGACTCAGACCATAGCGGTAAAACATTGGAAATGGTTTTAGACGCTATCTCTACCAATCATACCTTTTTCTTTAGAGAAGATTCTCATTTTACTTACCTGAGCCAAACCATAGTTCCGGATTTAGTTCGTAATCATCAGAAAAGAAATATTCGTATATGGAGTGCTGCATCTTCTAGCGGCGAAGAACCTTACTCCATCGCGATAACCATGATGGAAGCTCTGAAAACATACCCCGGCGTAAGTTTTTCACTTTATGCCAGCGATATTTCAGTTACTGTTTTGGATAAAGCGAAAAAGGGGATTTATCCTTTAGAAGAAATTCAGTATATGCCGGATACCTTGCAAAAAAAGTATTTCCAAAAAGGGAAAGACCAATTTGCACATTTAGTAAAAATTAAAAATTCAGTAAAAGAACTCGTAACATTTGCCAGACACAATTTGTTAGAGCCTTTACAATCACAAGAGGATTTTGATATCGTTTTTTGCAGGAATGTGATGATTTATTTCGACAACCCAACCAAAGAACGTATCGTCGCATTAATTTCATCAAAAATGAAAAAAAATGCGTATTTCATAAATGGACATTCAGAAAGTTTAGGGGCGATTAAACACCCTTTTAAAATGGTACAACCTACCATTTATATAAATTCAAATGGGTAATAGATGAGTAATGTAAGTGTTGATAAAAACACCAAAATCACGATTGGGATATCAGATATGGCCATAAGTAATAATGTATCTGATACATTAATTACATATTCGCTTGGTTCGTGTATAGCTGTTTTAATTTACGACCCAACCGTTCGGGTTGCCGGTATGATTCACGTAATGCTTCCGGATTCAAGTATTGAAAAAATGGCAAAACAGTCCCTTTCATTTAATCCGTATAAATATATGGATACCGGTGTGCCACTGTTAATTAAAAAGTGCCTCGCTTTAGGTGCAAAAAAGGCCACGATGAGTATTAGTGTTTTTGGAGGCGCACAGGTTTTTGACAGGGAAGACTATTTTAATATCGGGAAACGTAACTATGTAGCACTAAGGAAAGTGCTATGGCAAGAAGGCTTGTTAATTCGTAACGAGCATGTTGGAGGAAGAGTACATCGAACCGTTCGAATCGATGTAAACAGCGGCAATATTTTGCTAGATGTAAATAAAGAAGAAATAATCACCTACTCAAGCTTAATCAGATAATCGGAAAAACCATGGCATTCAATTTTTTAATCGTAGATGACTCCCCAATAATGCGTAAAGTAATTATCAAAACTGTACGTATGTCTGGCGTTGATGTAGGTGAGATTTTTGAAGCAAATAACGGCGCGGAAGGACTTATAGAAGCTCGAGACAATTGGATTGACCTCATTCTTACTGATATCAATATGCCCATCATGGATGGGATAACGTTTATTGAACATCTTAAAAGCGATGATGTTCTAAGCTCAATTCCAATTATTGTTATCTCAACCGAAGGCAGAGATGACGTTGTACAACGCGCATTGGATATTGGAGCTGCAGATTATATTACTAAACCATTTAGGCCTGAGGAAATCGGTGCCGATGTACTTAAAATCTTGGGGTACACAGATGCGTAATTTGAATAACAAAGAACTAATTATTCAGGTTATTGATGAAATCATGACAGATATGTTTTTCATTTTTCCTGATTTAGACGACGATGGTAATCAGGTAACAACCGGTGAGCCATCTTTACAATCAACACATGTTGGTATTCATTTCAACACTGATTTTTATTTGCATTTCCAAATTGATAATCAACTTCTTGCTGAAATGGCGGCAAACTTTATGGGCATCTCTCCCGATGAGTTAACCACCGAGCATATCGAATCGATGGCTTGTGAAACAGCCAATATTATTGGCGGAAATTATTTGGTTCGGGCCGACCCCGGTGCAACGTATAAATTATCCATTCCGGAAGTATTACTAGCAGATTCCATATTGGAGTCTGACAAAATTGATGAACATTGGACTATCTCATTTGTAGCTAATGGACAAGTGATGGCCATTTCACCCTATAAACGAAAAGCATAATTCATGATTCGGGTTTTTGTAGTTGATGATTCTGCAATTGTTCGGAAAAAATTAACCGAAGAATTAAATAAATATCCTGATATACAGGTTGTAGGATCGGCTATAGACCCCTATGTAGCACGCGATAAGATAGTTCGTTTAAATCCTGATGTAATTACATTAGATGTTGAAATGCCGCGCATGGATGGAATCACGTTCCTAAAAAAAATCATGCGCTTTTTCCCTAAGCCCGTCATTATTATTTCATCGCTAACAAAAGAAGGTTCTGAGTTAGCTCTGGAAGCATTGGAATCCGGTGCTGTAGATGTTTTATGTAAACCAGGTGGCTCCTATTCTGTTGGTGATTTGAGTATGCAACTGGCGCGAGTTATTCGTGCAGCAGCAAAAGCAAACATGCGCAATAAGCATGTTTATGATTTTAAAAGTCAAGAGCGTGCACACACGCCAGAAATTCAAAAACCATTAGGCGGCAATCAATTAAAGCATACTACGGACAAAATTATTGCCATTGGCGCATCTACAGGAGGTACAGAAGCCATCAAACAGGTTTTATATGGTCTTCCTGCAGATTCACCCGGTATTGTGATTGTACAGCATATGCCGCCTAAATTCACGACATCCTTTGCCGAGCGTTTAAACTCCTTGGTTCCTTTAGAAGTTAAAGAAGCTGAAGACGGTGACCGAGTATTGATGGGAAGAGTGTTAATTGCACCCGGAAATTTCCACATGTTGCTCAAAAAAAGTGGTGCAGATTACTTTGTTCAGGTAAAAGAAGGGCCTATGGTTCATCACCACCGACCATCCGTCGATGTATTGTTTCACTCTGTTGCACAAGTTGCGGCTAATAATGCTATCGGTGTTATGCTTACAGGAATGGGTGCAGATGGGGCTATCGGGTTAAAAGAAATGCACGATAACGGCTCGTTCACTGTTGCGCAAAATGAAGAAAGCTGTGTCGTATATGGAATGCCGCGCGAAGCAGTAAAGTTAGGTGCAATAGATCGAGTTGAACATATCAATTCTGTTGCATCTGCAATTTTGGATGGGCTCGCCCATTTAAGAAATCATCCTTAAAATAAAAAAGCCCGCAGTAGCGGGCTTTTTTTATCCGAATAAATCGTCAATATCATCTTGGTTAAAGGAAGCAGCTGGAGCTTGTTTCTCTGTATTTGGCGCAGGTGAATCAGCAGTTAATCTGTGATCAACGTGAATTTTTGTATCCATAATTTTATGGAATTTTTCAATGTTGACACCAAATGTGGTAAGAATATTTTCTTTGATTTCTTCTTCAATATGAAGCTCATATACTCTGGTAAACAACTGTAGCATTTTTTGCTGTATTTCAGCCATAACCTTACGCACATGAACTAATTTTTGTGAAACGATATCATGGAACTGTAGGGCTGTCATAATAGCCATTGCATCGGTTCTGATTTCGCTTAACATTTGTGAAGCTTCTGTATCATCAGGATTTTGTGCCATTTCCAATGAATCAATTTGACTCATAATATGCTCAACGCGATTCATGATTTGATAAGTAGCATCGGTAGTTTCAGCAACGGCTGTATCTAACTCATTTGCGGCATCCGGCATTAAACCGGTTGTATTCATGATAGACTCAGAAACATCATTCAACAATGGTGATACTTCTTTTAAGAACACAAATAACTCTTCCAAAAACGGCAGAATACCTTCACCGAAAGCAAATAGACTTTTAATTTGTTTAATTCGTGTTAAAATCTCGCCGTAATCATCATTTTTAATCATATTCGATCCCATTTAATCCCCTTCTGCGTTACAGCTTAGGAAAGTAGTTTTTGAATTTTTTGTTCGAGTGTTTCCGGTGTAAAAGGCTTCACAATGTAATTGTTTACACCAGCTTGAACTGCTTGTAAAACATCATCTTTCATTCCACGAGTAGTAATCATGAGAACAGGCAAAGCCTCATACTCAGGAGTTGCTCGTAACTCCGTAACAAACTCTAAGCCGTTCATTTCCGGCATATTCCAGTCAGTTACAACAAAGTTAATCGGATGTTCTTTCAACTGTTGGAGAGCTTCTTTCCCATTGCCTGCTTCAACAGATTCCCTGTGTCCAAGACGCTCTAAGGTATTTTTAATAATTCTTCGCATCGTAGGCGAGTCATCAACAATCAGAATAAAAAGATTACTCATAATAATTTAAAGGCTTTGTTAAACCCTATTAGTTAAAAAGTGATACTGGTTTAGTCTTTAAAATCTTGGTTATTATAGCAAATACCCATCAAAAAACACTCTTTTTTTTATCCAAATATTTAAGATTGTTCAATTTTTTGAATCAGTTCTTGATATTTGTTTATCAATGTTTTTTGATACAGCTTAACATGTTGTTTTTCAAAAACCTTTACGGCCTCTTTTAACACATGAACCGCTGCTGCTTTATTTCCCAACATCATTTCATTTTTAGCGATAATTGAATAAACATGCGAAGACATCGGGCTTACCTCAATCGCTTTGTACAGGTTACTTAAAGAACGTTTCAAATACCCGTCATGAATATCCATTAAAGATAAATTTGTATATGCGTTTACCAAGTTCGGTAGCAGCGCAAAGTCTTCATCTCCCAAAAGTTTTCCTTTTGGCGGATTATTGCAAATTTCTACAAATTGATTATAAAACGTTCTTGCAGCTTCTAATTCACCAATTTTTTGCATCATTAAAGCTCTGTAATAACTTAATTCCGGGAAAGCCAGTTCATTAGGAATGGTCTTTTCTATATCGGCAAACCCTTGAATGTTCTGAGATTCCGTTAAATGGGCGAATACAATTCTGTACACATGAGATCTCACAGGATAGGTAACTCCCAAATTCAGCGCTTTTACACATGCTTTGTAAGCTTCTTCCGATTTCCCCATCGACATATAACTTTGAGCCGCATAATAATGATTAAAGGGGTCTTTGGGGTTTTCTTTGATTACGTTCAGCAAGATTTGCAAATTCCTCTCAGACTTTGCTTCATTATTTACATCTTTTGCATAGCCTTTATGCAAAATTTGAGCATCGCTTTGCCCAATAATTCCTGATGAAATAATGATGTTCTCGTGAATTTTAAATTTATAATGAATCTCAGGGTGATTTCTGTAGAAACGAATGAGCTTATGGGTTAATAGTATTTCGTCGGATGATGCATCTCTTAAGTTATGAAGTTGCACATAAAATCCGTCGTTATCTAACCATGGGTATGTATCAAAAAACCAAGGTACTGTGTCTTGTATAATTTCCTCATCTGCATCGAGCTGTAAAATCCAAGGGTTTGTTGCTTTAGAAATAGACTCGTTTCGAGCCGCAGAAAAATCTCCAATCCACTCAAAATACGATACTTTAGCTCCGTTCTCTTTCGCTATTTCAACGGTTCTGTCAGTTGAACCGGTATCTACTACGATTATTTCGTTAACCCAATCTTTTACTGATTTTAAGCAAGAATCCAGATATTGCTCTTCATTTTTGGTAATCAGACAAACAGAAATCGGCAAACGCTTCATCAGAAAGAAATTATGCTTGAGATTTTAGAGCATTAGCAACATCATAATAGGTCTGTGCTTTTTCATCCATTCCGACACGCATCATCAAATCGCCCATCATTTCAAAATTTTCCGGGTCTTCTTGTTTTGTTTGAATGCGCACAGTTAAATAATCAATTGCTTCTTGCACATGGTTACTTACAATCATCCAGAGAACCATATTTCGGTGTGCAGGCTCGTAATCTTCTAAAGAAATTGCTTCTGAAAAATCAGCTTTTGCACTTGGCAATTCGCTAAGATTTAAATAGGCAAACCCTCTGAAGTTAAACAATGCGGGATCGTAAGGTGATTGCTCTATAGCTTTGGTTAACGCGGTAATAGACTCTTCCCATTTTGCACTCGATTGATGAACCAATCCCTCAATATGAAAACCGACTGATTGTTTTGGCGCAGCTTTTTGAATCTGTAATGCTAACGCTAAGGCTTCATCAAGCTTTTCTTGCTCTAAGGCTTCAATTCCTTTAGCAATTAATTCGTTTACTTCCATATTACCCTACTCTGCTTTCTCTTTAGAATCTGCATTCTTTTTTAAAAAACCCGGTATTTCTTCTATACTTGGCTTTTTAATAGCCAGACCTTTTGTGTTTTCTTCTTTTACAATCGTATAAATTTCTTCTCGTAAAATGGATACATCTTTGGGTGCGTTAATACCCAATTTTATTTGACGTCCTTTTACCTCAATAATGGTAATGGTAATATCACCGCCAATTTGAATCGATTCATTTTCTTTTCTTGAAAGTACTAGCATGTGGTGAATTTTACTCGTTACCTGTTTTATCAAAAACTAATTGTTTCCCAAGACGTTTTTCCGGATCTATAACTATTGGAGCCCGCAAGCTAACCTGCTTAACTGATTGATCCAGTTTTAAAATTACATAGGAAACATATTCAGGCGATGTTTTTAAAGTCTTGTCCAACATTGGTTTAAAAAACTGCCTTGATTCGCTGTCAAAATCGTTAAAATCTATTGTACTGGTTTTCACTAAAGGAAAATGATATACGCCATTAGTTGAAATCATCCAGATAATCGGGTCGTATTCTTCTATGCTAACCATTGCATAGTCTGTTACTTTTTCCAAACCCGGTATTCCTTGGTCAAAATGAACTATCGCACCCTCATCTACACTAAATAGCCCAAAAATTTTAGATAATATCTCCACTTTTTCCATTTTACATTAAACATCCGATTATAAATAATTGAGTAATGACAATTGTGACATTCTCGATGTAACGGCTAAAGCCGCCTGATAGGCAACATCCAAATTTTGTAATTGAGTAGCAACTTCAGCGTAATCTGTATCCATTAAACGACTTACCTGATTTGCTAAATTGATATTGGTTGATTCGTATTGCTCGTATGCATATTCCATCTGATTAATGGCGTTACCGATGCGTCCCCCAACGCGAGCAACATATTCAACAGCTAAATTCACGTTCTCTAATTCTGCATTTACCGCACTCGCATCTTGCGCTCTCATAGCCGTTTCAATGCGACCTAATAAATCAAATACAGACTCAGAGTTATAATCAAACAAAGTCTCACCCGACGGAGCGATAGTTACATCCGTAGTTCCATTTGCTTTAATCACTAAATCCTGATTATTTCCTTCGTAAGTAACCGTTGTACCGCTTAGTGAATAAGCCGGTGCCTGTGTTCTGGTGCCGGCAAAAATATATCTTCCGTTTGCCTGAGTATTCGCTAAATCGACCAGTTTTTCTCGAATGGCAGCCACATTATCAGCTAATGTTTCCATGTCGCTATCGGTTAATGCAGAACCGTTTGCACCCTTTGTTGTAAGGGTTTTTAAATCGAATAATTGCTCCAGCATTGATGTAATGGAATCGTCAACTATACGAGCTTGCTCTATTCCGTTTGCTAAATTTGATTGATACTGTTCATTTCGGCTAATGATTGATTTTTTTTCTTCGCCGGTACCGTATGCTAACGCATCATCAGAAGGCAGACTTACTCTTTTTTGACTCGCCAATTGCTTGTTTAAAGTCGCATATTTGCTTCGATTTTTATTGAGCTCAGCTAATAAATTATCAATAACGCCATTTTGAGTAACTCGCATCTTAACCTCCTATTAAATCAGCGATAGAACCGTATCGTACATATCCTGAACGGTTGCTATAACCCGTGCAGATGCTTGATATGCATTTTGGAATTTAATCATATTTGCCAATTCCTCGTCCATATTTACACCGGAAATTTCTTCCTGCTGACTTTCTAACATCAATTTAGAAGACTCAGCCGATTCCACACGTGTGCGCAAATTATTTAACGCAAACCCGGTTTCAGATGAGATGGATAAAGAATATTCGATAAAGGATTTGTCACCGACAGCACTGGTTGAATCAATCAACCCAAAAATATTTCTGGCAACAGTGCTATTGCCATTAGCGCCGGCTGTATCTGATGCAGCAATTCTGCTCACATCATTTGCTAAAAATGAACTTATTGAAATTGTACTTGCCGTTGTATTAGCAGAATCAAAAAACTCATTTCCGGTGTTCCCGTTCAAATCGAAACCGTTAACATGCAAGGCATTCACTTTCTCAACAACATTTTGAGCCAATGAATCCAGTTTTTCTTTGAAAGACGGTAAAACTTGAGAATATACCTCAACTGAAGCGCCTAACTTGCCGCCAACATCTTTTACGGTTCTTCCATTATTGAGACGTAAACGAAAAACGTTGTTCACAGAATCGAATTCCGGTTCAACTACGGATGCTTTTCCGCTTTGAACAACTACGATATTACCCATGCGAACTTCAGCCATTCCTGTTGAATCGTAAATCACATTTACATCAACATATTGTGCTAAATCATTTAAACGCTGATTTCGCAAATCCAATGAATAGTTATCTGGCTGTCCGGTTGAAGCACCGTTTGCAATAGCAACATTTAAACGAGCAATATCTGCTGTTAAACGGTTTACTTCATCAATAACCATGGTAGAATCTTTAACCAGGCTATTTTGAATTTCGTCAAGTGAAGTTGATAATTCACCAAATCGTGTTGTTAAATTTTGAGCCGAAAACAACACATTTTCACGTAATGCTAAACTTTCAGGATTGTTTGATAATTCTGAAAATGAGTTAAAGAAACTGGTGATTAATTTATCTAAATCGTTATCTGCACCAGAAGCGAATAATACTTCTAACTGCTCGTAAACTTTAATTTTTTCGTTGAATTCGCCTACTTCACCTTCTTTTTGGCGAACCTGAGCATCGATAATAGAATCGCGCAATTGAGTCACTTGTGCAACGTTCACGCCTAATCCAATCGACATCCCGTTGCTTTTATAATCAAGCGGTACAAGGTCAGCACGTTGACGTGTATATCCTGGAGTTGCAGCATTGGCTATATTTTGGCCGATCACATCAAGTGAGCGTTGCCCTGCAAACATGCCTCTTTTTCCAATTTCGAGTAACTCGCGCATAGAATGTCCTAAACGGTTTGGTTAATCAGTTTTGATGAAATCGGAGCCAATGCTTTTTTACCTGTCGATTTATAATGTGTGCTGCTTGCATCAGACAACTGAAAAATAGCGCGCATGGTTTCAGCCACGTGTTCTTGCGCAAATTGCAATAATTGTAACAAATGAACTTGCTTGCTCTTTGTTTTGTGAATTACGTCTTTTAACGCATCACGCAATTCAACAATCTCTTCATCACTGCGATCGATATAAGGTAAAAGTGTGGTGAGCGAATAGGATTTTGTTTTCACTTTGATTGAATTGAAAGCAATAATCAACGACTGACGAAATTCTTCTTCCAAACTATTAATGGTTGAATTCACTGTATTCTGATGTTCAATATGTTCGTTCAATTCTTCCAATTGTTGGCGAACCACACACTGAATCTGTAAGGAAATAAGTGAATGAGCCTGATCGAACTGTTCGATAAGGTTGCGAAGAAGATCTTTAATCGTATTCAGATTTGAAATAACAGCCATGTGACTTCCTATTCTTTGATTTTCCAGTGCTTCATAACTAAATCGGCCATACCAAGCTTGCGTTGATTTGCGATTTCGTTAGCAAGACTTTCTGTGATATGTTCACGATATAAGCCAAAAGAACCGGCTCCTATCGCGTTATCGTCCATTTTAAAACTCCCTTTAGTCATTTCCTCGACTAGGTGCTTTGCAAACAAACGTTCAAATTCCATTGCCATTTCACGCTTCTTTTCTAATAAAGCGTCATTTTTGGACTCTTTTAAATTGATGGGACCATGTAGTGGTTTTATTTCCATGATTAGATTTTCCTAATTACATGATTACCAGTTCAGCCTTTAGGGCGCCTGCCTGATGTATCGCCTGAAATATGGCAATGATATCACGCGGACTTAATCCCAAAGTGTTTAATGCCGCAGCTAACGAGGTCACATTTGTATTAGGTTCTAACACAAATGTTTTATTCGGCCCTTCTGTTATGCTAGCTGATGAAATATTTCCTGATATGGTTTCTCCGCCAACTGATAAGGGCGCAGGCTGAGATACAAACGGCGTTTCTTGTGTTGCAATTCGAATATTTCCGTGGCTAACCAAAACCTCGGCAATGCGAACTGTCCCTCCGGCTACAATGGTTCCAGTACGTTCATTAATAACCACACGTGCAGGTGTTTCCGTTTCTATTTCCAATTCAAAAATCTGACTTACAAAACGGTTTAATTCACTCAACTCCGTTAATTGTGCCGGCCAGTTTACATATATCAATCCGGCATTATGCACATTTGCCAAGGGTGCGCTGTATGTCTGATTAATTATTTCAGCTATACGGTCGGCATTGGCATACGAAGGTTTAGAAAGCACCAAACCAAGCGGTTGGTTTCTATCTAATTGAAAAGAACCATTACTCATTACAATTCCGCCATTCGGAACAGCACCGGTCAATGTTTGGTTTTGAGTAACACGCGAACCGGGAATCTCGGCAGTTATACCACCAACGACTAATGGTCCTTGTGCTTTTACATAATAATCTTTGTCTTCGGGGTCTATCAACGGCGTTTGTAATAAAACACCTCCAACTAAACTTGTTGCATCACCCAAAGAAGAAACGGTAACATCGACATTACTTCCTAATGCATTATATGGCGTTAAACGTGCCGTAACCATAACTGCCGCAACGTTTCGGGTACGCATTAAATCCGGATCAACATTAATCCCAAAATTCTGGAGCATATTGGCAATTGACTGCACAGTAAATGCAGCTCCTTGTCTACGAATTGTTCGGTCACCTGTACGATCGAGACCTGTAACCAAACCATAACCAATTATAACACGGTCGTTTGCACCAAGTACTTTGGTCAAATCTCGGAGCTTCGTTTGTGCAAAAACTCCTTGTACACTAACTATAATTACTAAAAAAAGGAATGCAAACTTCTTCATATTCAATTACCTAGAAAACTCCTACATAAGCAGCTACACCCAGGCCAACGCCCAATGCGCCCCAAAACATCTTTTGCCAGAAGTTTGGACGGGAAGTAAGCGGATTGTTTTTTCCGCCTTGTTTTACATACACAATTTCTGCATTGGCTATTCGATAAGAAGAAACCTGATTATACCCATCAATATCGTTGCTTCTCACATAACCTTTAATCTGCATTTTGTGCAATTCGCCATTAATCTCGTTGCTTCTGCTGCCAACCAAATACAAATCACCGTTTGGCATAATTTCTTCTATTCTGGCTGAAATCGTACCTCTCAATAACTGGCTCTGTTGTGCGGAATTTCTGTCATCTGCTTGATAATCAACGGAAGCATTTGCCCCGAATAAAGGTAAAAACGGACTTAAATTTCCTGTAAGTGAACCGGAAGCGCCGCCGTTTACACCGGATTGATTAGAATTATCCGTGGAAGATGTACCGGAAATATTCTCTTGCAAAATGATGGTAATGATATCGCCAATACGCTTTGCCTTGTAATCCTGATACAGAGACATTTGCGCGGAAGCTATTGAGTTCCATGCAATTGCGACTAAGAATAAAACGATGATTTTTTTCATAAAGTTTGCTCCCATTGAACGGTGGAAGATGAAGCCACACGGGCTCTGTAAGTTTTTCTGGTTGTCTCGCACCAAACATTTATCACTTCACCTTTTGATGCAGACACACGACTGATAACCGGTAATGCTAAGAGTATGCCATTTTGCTCGTAGTATAGCGTAAGTGAATTCCCGGCCTCAACAATTGGCGGCGCACTTAAATCGGACGGGCGAATTGGATATCCGTTTCTTAGTAATCCGTTTGCCACTTTTCCATTTACATCCGAAGCTTGCTTAATAATCTCGCCTCGTAAATTCGTTATATCAACCCATTGATACGTAAACATAGTTTCACGAAGCATTTCACCAGCCGTAATTCTATCTAAAGGAACGGGTAACATTTCCATCACCTGAATATTAAATTGAACTTTGGTTTGGCGAGTTTGATTATTTATTTGATACATCACATCAAAAACGGTATAGCCTTTAGGCAAACCTGTATCAACCTGCTTTACTTGTTGAATAACAACGCCTTTTTGATCTAATTGAGACGGAATTCGTTTTGCAATTACATCAAACTGATACCGATCTCCTTCATAAACCGACTTCACCAATTCGGTAACTTTGGCTTCTAATGCTTCCTGTACTTTACTTTGTGTAAGTTCAACTGAAGAACTTTTTTCTATAAACTTCCAACTTGCAAAACCCATCGAATTAGCTCGATTATTCTCACGAACGGATGCCTCACCTAAACTGGTGAACGCAATCAGTACTGAAATAATGGAAGCCAACGGAATTTGCAGGATGTTCATGGTGATTAAGCTTCAGAATTAACGTTTAATACCGTTTGTAATACCCATCATCTCTTCAGCGGTTTGAACCATTTTTGAGTTGGTTTCATATGCACGTTGAGCTACAATGAGTTTTACCATTTCATTTACGATGTCCACGTTCGAGTTTTCAACAAAACCCTGCATCATCGTTCCAAAACCATCGGAGCCGGGAATACCTAAGAATGGTTCGCCGGAAGCATCCGTTGCTTCAAATAAGTTATCGCCAACCGCACGCAAGCCAGCCGGATTAATGAATTTTGCTAATTCAATTTGGCCTAAATCAACCGGACTTGTTTGCCCCTGTAACATGGCAGCTACGGTTCCATCTTGAGTAATACTTATAGATACGGCATCAGATGGGATTTCAATTTGGTCAGCTAAAGGCAAGCCTGAACTGTTCACCATTAAGCCGGAACCGTTTAAGGTAAAGTTACCGTCACGTGAATAAGCTACACTTCCGTCAGGTCTTGTAATTTGATAAAAACCGATACCGTTAATTGCCAAATCAAGCGGGTTTCCGGTTTCTTCAATCGAACCTTGGCTAAAATTTCTGATTGTTGATACAGGACGTGAACCGTGACCAATTTGTAATTCCGGCGCATCGTTACCTACGTTGTTTACCGAAGCTCCCATTCTTGAAGCAGAAAGTGTTTGATAAAACAAATCCTGGAACGCAATGGTTGTGCGTTTAAACCCTTGGGTATTCACGTTTGCCAAGTTGTTGGCAATGTTATCAACTGAAAGTTGCTGGGCACTCATACCCAAAGCGGCTGTTCTTAAGGCTCTGAACATAATCTTTCTCCTGTTAATTAAAATCGGCTGAGGTTGGTGGTAACGCGACCTAACAATTCATCGCTGGTTCTCAAATTGCGCTGTTGCGATTCAAATAAGCGCATGTCGGTTGTCATGGAAATCATTTCCGTTAATGGGTTAACATTTCCTGATTCATAAAACCCTTGGTTCAATGTGCTTTCCAAGTCAATCTCGGAATCAAATCCCTCTTTTACACTCAGATAGGAATTGGTCATGCGTTCTAAATTTTGTAAGTCAGAAACTCGGTGTAACTGAATTTTATCAACTACTTCATCATTAATTCGAATGGCACCGTCTTTAGCAACTTCAAACTTTAATTTTGAGTTCTGTAATAAGTTTGAGTTCAATAATTGAGGAAGGTAAATATCGCCTGAACCGCCTTGGACAAAACCGCCGTTTTCATCACGTAAAAAACCGTCTCCGTCTAACATAAAACGGCCATTACGGCTCAACATGGTCTGTCCTTCGTAATTCACCTGAAAAAATCCGTCACCAGAAATAGCGAAGTCAAAATCGTTTCCGGTGGCCTCTAAACTACCTGCTTCAAGGTTTAATTTTTGGTACGGTGATGGGTCTTTAACAGGCTGGTCGTTAATCATTGCTGAGTACGCCTGAAAGAAGATTTTATCTCTTTTAAATCCCGGTGTATTGATGTTTGCCAAGTTATTCGCAGTAACTTCCTGTGAGCGGGAAATCATCTGCATGGCACGCATGGTATATTTGAGGCGATCTAACATAGACTTGTTGATTTTTTTCAGTTTGATGAGCTAAAAATCAAAGTCTGTGCCAATTTTGTTTTTGAAAGATTTACCCGAATCTGTCTGTGTTACGAAAACAAAAAAAGGGCGAGATAAATCCCGACCCTTCTAATAAATCCGTGAAGATTAGAGACGTGTATTCTTATTCAATACAGAGATGCTGCTCCAATTTAGTTTATACGAGTCTCAGCAAGTAGTTCTTCTTTAATTTGTCCGCCATCAGTTTTGCTTAACAACTTAATTTGCAAGCCTCTACTTCTGGCTAACATTTGTGTATCCCAAACGGAGTAAATAGAATCGGCGTCTATTTTATCAATCGAGCCAACGAGTTGCCATTCTTTGGTTCTCGTATTTTGAGACCATAATTGTAAGAGTTCACCGGACTCAAATTTAGGTTTATCAATTATAACCATTGTTCTGAGTGTGCCTTTGTCCCACAATTGTAACCAAGAACCACGATCCCCTTTTAAATCCAAACGCGTTGTTGTGAAAAAATCACTCGTCATCAAACTTTTTATACGATTTAAATAGAACGATAAATTTCTGTTTTGGAGCTGATATTCGGATCGTTCTTTTTCAAGCAAGGTATTCTTTTGCTCCAACAATTCGATTTTACTTTGAACGATATAGGTATTCCACTGCTGATACGTAACAAACAATACCAAGGCAATAAAAACCATGCCCAACGCAATAGAAAATGAGCGCTTTTGTTTGGTTTGTTTTTTTGATTCTAATTCAAGCAGATTTTCCGCAAGTCCGGCTTCTTTGGGTTTGCTTGGTCGCGTTTCTTTTCGGGGTTCAACATCTCTAACCAATTCAAGGAGGTTGTGTTCGTGCTGAGCTTCTTTGCCTATAAACTCACCTCCATGTTGTCGATACGCTTTTAGCTGATTCAGCGTTTCGATAAGCTCTTTATCGCCTTTAGCCAGGCGCTCTTCAAAAGCTTTGCGCTCTTCAACAGAAAGTTTATCGTTCAGATAATCTTCACACAAAGCTCGTTGCATGGTTTACTCCTTGTTGGAATTTGAATCGTCTTTAATTTCAACATACTCAGCATCTTCGATGTCATCAATTCGATTACTTCTTTGCTGAGCTTGGTTAAATGCGCTAAAAAACGGATTGGTTCTTTGCGTTTGTCTGTTTCCCATTAATAAACGGCGAAAAAAACGGACAGAGAAATATAAAATGGCTAAAAGAAAAAGGAAACGAATCATGCTGTTCTATTTTGGAGTCAGATAAGTAACCTGACTCTTTAAGGGCGTTTCAAAAACGTTGCGAATAATATAATCAAGATGATCGGGATTATTCACGAAATCAATTTCTGAGGCGTTGATAATCACTAACGGAGAACGAGTGTAGTGGTGGAAAAAATGATTGTATGCTTCGTTCAATTCCATTAAATAATTGGGGTCCATGTCTTTTTCATAGGAACGCCCACGCCTTTCAATATTCTGCAATAATCGGTCGATGGAAGATTGTAGATAAATCACCAAATCCGGCTTCGGAGCTTTAAAGCTCATGATTTGGAAAATTTTATCGTATAAAGCCAATTCATCACCGGTTAAATTTATTCGGGCGAAGATGCGGTCTTTATCAAAAATGTAATCGCTAATTACAGAAGAATGGAATAAATCTTTTACAAAAATATTTTGCTGCTGCTGAAATCGACTGGCCAAAAACGTTAACTGCGTTTGAAAAGCGTAACGTTCTCTATCGGTATAAAACTTGTCTAAAAACGGATTGTCTTCAAACTCTTCAAGTACAAGTTTAGCATTTCTGTTTTCTGCAATCAAATTGGCAAGAGAGGTTTTTCCCGCACCTATAACTCCTTCTATCGCAATAAATTCGAATGCACTCATTCCTTACTAATTCCAGTTGAACTCAGTTTTAATGATTTGGCTCTTCGGGGCTTCTTCCATCAAACGCTCTAATGATTGTTTGCTTAATGAATGATGCCAGTCAGGCTGAATTTCGTGGAAAGGTACTAAAACAAATAGTCGTCGGCTGTATTCTTTATGAGGAATTTGCAACCAATCCAACTGAATCTGAACATTTTCCATTTCGATAATATCCAAATCGATAATTCGATTGCTCCAACGCGGTGCATATACATCTCGACCGTATTCTTTTTCGTACGATTTTAATTTTTCGAGGAGTTTCTCCGGCGTTTCAAAGGTTTGGATACGAATTACTGCATTTAAGAAGGGCTTGTCTGCCGGACCTAGCGGCTCAGTCTCATAAATTGAAGAAGCCGTAACAGCAGACTCCGAAATGGATTCTAAAAAAACACGGGCGTCCACCAGATTTTGAATTCGATTACCTTGGTTTGTACCCAATGCAACCCATGCAAATACCGGTTGGACGCCCGAACCCATACGAATTAGATAGTTGAGAGCTCTATTTGATGCTCTAAATCTTTTATCACACGCTTTAGTTTTGAATTGGTACTCAAGCGGTCTTCCACGGTTGTAATCGCATGAATAACCGTTGAGTGATCACGTCCGCCAAAATGCAACCCTATTGTTTTAAAGGTCGATTTAGTGAGCTTCTTTGCCAAGAACATGGCAATCTGACGTGCTTCAACTACTTCTTGTTTACGTGTTTTATCTTTCAGTTTGTTAGATTCAAAACCGAAATATTCTGCAACATGATTTTGAATTGAATCGATAGAAATATTGGATTTGGTATCCTTTATCATATCCTTCAAAATCTTTTTTGCTAAAGCTAAATCGATTCGGTCAATCCCCTGTAAAGACGACATGGCTAACAATTTAATGATAGCACCTTCAAGGTCGCGCACATTCGATTTAAAATTCATGGCAATGAACTCCAGAATTTCAGGGTCGAACTCAATGCCGTTGTCATTCGCCTTACGCTCTAGAATAGCATACCGTGTTTCGAATTCCGGCATCTGTAAATCAGCATTAAGACCCCAGTTAAAACGAGATATCAATCGCTCCTGAATATCAGGAATATCCTTCGGAGCGCGATCACTACTTAGAATAATCTGTTTTCCTTCCTGATGCAGCGTATTAAAAATGTGGAAGAATTCTTCCTGAGTTCTTTCTTTTCCGCTGAAAAACTGAATGTCATCAATAATTAATACATCCACAGAACGGTATAAAGCACTGAATTCAGAAATCCTATTATTCCTGATGGCATGAACGAACTCGTTGGTAAAACTTTCCGAAGTAATATAAAGCACCGTTTTTTCCCCGTTGAAATCGTGCTTTACTTTATTTCCGATACTTTGAATTAAGTGCGTTTTCCCTAAGCCGGTTCCACCGTAAATAAAAAACGGATTAAATGAACTTGAACCTGGATTTTCTGCAATTGCTAAAGAAGCCGATCTCGCTAAACGATTACAATCTCCTTCAATGAATTTTTCGAATACATACCCCGGGTTCAGATTAGAATTAATCTTTTTCTTTTGAATACCGGGAATGATGTATGGATTTTGAACTTGTCCCGGATAATAGGCAACATGACCTTCGAATTGATCATCTTTAATTGGAGGTGTAGGATGCTGTGGCAAACGAATAGTTCGGTTATCAAGCATATCTTCGGCTTTCTCCACAACTACGGAGTATTCCAATTTTCCGTCTTGCCCCATTACCTTATGTATTGCAGAACGGAGCACGTTATAATAATGCTGTTCTAACCATTCGTACCAAAACTGAGTAGGCACTTGTATGGTTAGCGTCTGATTTTCTAAACGATAAGGTTTAATAGGTTCAAACCAGGATTTGAACTTTTGATAACTAATATTGTCCCTGATAATATCAAGGCATTCTTGCCAAACAAGCGTAGCCTGTTCTATACTCAAAATAATACCTCCGACACGATTGGTCTTAGTAGAATTTTACTAACTGTTTTTAGGTTCTTGATTTTTTTAAACCGAAACGCCATTTGATTGCTACTTTTTTCACTTTTCCACAATCAAAATTTTTCATTTCAACATGGTTCGAGGCTAAAATCAGAAAATCTGAACTAGAAGTCAAACTGTTATCAAATTGTTAACATAAAGTTATCCACATTGTAAAAACACACATAAATCATTGATAGGCAATGAGTTAAAATTTAATCTCAAAAATTTGATTTTACCTATTGACGTAACATAGAAGCTAAAAACGCCGATTTTACCCATTTCAAAGTTTTCCACATTTTGTGGATATTTTTTTTTCCACAAGTTATCCACATTTTAAATTATTTCTTGACTTTCTCTAAAAATTACTTGCGCATTAATTTATTAATGAGCATTCTAGGCTTGCCGGAAAGGTCTTTTTTAAGTTCTACCTGCCAGTAATTCTCTGAGTAACAAGCACCTATCTGAACTGCCAGATTTTCATTCAGTTCTAAGTATAATTTCCCGGACTTACTTAGATCTAACTGCGCTCTCGAAATTCGCTCAATACCTTTATAAACCGAGAGTGGATCTTCAGCAAATAATGCCAATTTGGGTTCATAAAATTTAACTTGCCGTTCCATTAGCTCAGCTTCACTTGGTGCGATATATGGCGGATTGGAAACTATGAGGTCAAATGGTGTTCCATTTAATATTCTTTCGGCAAAAAGATTCCCCAACTCAAACTGAACATCAACAGTATTCAATGCTGCATTCTCTTTGGCAACGGCAAGAGCATCAGGACTAATATCAACCCCAACAACCTCCCAGTTCGGGCGCTCTTTCTTTAAACTGATTGCAATACAACCAGAACCCGTTCCAATATCTAACACACGTAACGGCTCCGAAGACGGATGTTCACTTAAAATCAATTCAACCAGTTCCTCTGTTTCAGGGCGAGGTATCAGCACATGGTTGTTCACTTTAAAAGTAGATGTGTAGAAATCTGTTTCACCAATAATGTATTGCAAAGGCTCGTGAACGGCTCTACGTTTTATTAACGGACGTATGGCATCTAAATCTGGCGGCGTAAGAGGCCTGTCGAATTGCAAATACAAATCTAAACGCTTAATTCCTAAGGCATGAGCAATTATCCACTCAATGCTTAAGCGCGGTACCGGTACTTTTTTTTCTGTAAAAAAATCAGTTGCCCATTCGAGCATGGTCAAAACAGTCCACTCTTGTGGAGCTGCAACTTTTGACATATCTAACTTATTTCTCCTCTGGCTGAGCTACTGCTAATTCCTGAGGTGTTAATCCGTAACGTTTTGCAAAATCAAAAATAAAATCAACAACAGCATCTACAAGCGGACGCTGAGAATCACTCGCACTTCCGCGGAACCCCATTCTTCCGCCGGTCGGCATTAATTCAAATTTGATTGATTTATTCGAGTATTCGATTACACAAGTGAGCGATGTACTGGAGTTTATCAACCGTTGGTATTCTTCAAATACTGTGGTGACGATGTAAAAATCATTCTCTTGTGATGCATACTGATACACGTACTTTGGCTTTAAATCCTCCAAAAGTTGCGGCCCCATTCTTCTAAGAGTGTCAACCGGACCGAGAACGACAAATTTGCGTAGTTTGTTCATGTTTTACTTTGTATTTCGATGGTGATACTTTTTTGGATGTCGGAATATACTATCTGAAAAAGTTTTAGCAAGTGTTACACACTATTTTTTTAAAGAATCAGTTAAATTCCATAAAATTTTTTACGTTTTGGCGATGAAATCAAGTAAATCTAAACTCACTTTTACCCTTTTCTTCCTATTTGTATGTGGATTTGCCAATAATTCTTCTGCACAAATATGGATTGAACCAAAATTAGACGAAGTAAACAAAATCGGAACACCATACGATAAAGGTGCTCGCCAAGGTATGGGGGTGGATATCATCCTTAATGATTTCGGCTTTTCACTTGGCACGCAGTATCGTTATTTATTTTCATCGAAAAGAGAACTAACGGCGAGCATATCTATCGGTTCTTTACGTGATGTTTCAGAACAAACATTCACGTCTTTTTTCAGTGAAATTATTCCGAATAAGTTCCAGCGTGTAATCTCCATACCTATTACTTTCGGCTTGAAAGAACGCTTATTAGCCGACAAAATTCAGGATAATTTCAGAGTTTATGTACATGCCGCTGCAGGGCCAAGTCTGGCATTTGCTTATCCTTATTTTCTTGATTACAACGGAGACGGTGTGAGACAAAATGATTTTTCAGAACCTGTTCAAGATGCTTTAAGCGGCTGGGGAGACGGCAACCTCTATGTGGGTGTAGCCTCTGAATTAATGTTGGGTATTGATTTTGGCAGCACCAAAAAAAACTTTAGTTCCATCAGTTTCGGAATTGTTAGCCATTATATTCCGGAAGGCATTCAAATCATGGAAGTCCAAACCGCAGGAAAACAAAAGTTTTTTATAGCCCCGCAGTTCAGTTTAATTTTCGGCGGCTTCTGGAAATAAGTTATTTACTGTTTTGTAGCAATAAACGCGTAATTTCATTAGTCTGCTGAATCATTGGTAAATGCCCGCAGTTTTTTATGATATGCACTTCTGCCGCAGAAAAATGCTGTCTAACTTCATAAGCAAATGCTTCCGGTAATAATCTATCCGAGTCTCCCCAATAAATATGAACCGGAGTCTGAATCTTAAATAATTGTATAAAAATTTTGGTTCGATGAAGGCACATTAAATCATAACTGGCAGCATACCATCGAAACGCCTGTATTACTCTCGCTGATGGATTGGGAACTAAAAATGAAACAACCAATTTGCCTATTCGGTCATTTTGAATCAATCGGGCGCCAAATCCTTTCTTGAAGCTGGAAAAGAAACGAATCTCCCAGGGATAAAAGCCGGCGGGATTCATTATTTGTACAGACTTTATCCACTGCGGTCTGTTAACAGCCAACCACAGTTGAACCCTTACGCCTAAACTGTGTGCAACTAGGTGAATTTGATTTACTCCAAATTGTGTTTTTATGGCGTTTTCTAAGGATGAACCAAAATCAGCTAAATCAAAAAGTTTTGAAATTGTACTATCAGAACTTCTCCCATGGAATGGTAATGAAATACTTAACGATGCTTTCCCTTGCTGATGAAGCAACTCTATCACTTTCATAAACGTTTTTGCGGAGCCTCCAAAACCATGAATAAATAAATATTCAGGCTTTTTCTCTCCCCATTTTATACATTCTATGGAATACGAATCTACCTGTAAATTAAACGTTTCTGTATGCATGTTTAATGAGCTAATAAAATCTTGAACTTTTTTGGAAGCGTTATCATAAAATTGCGTACCAAGCACTTATATATTTTAAGACTTTTTTGTCTTTTAATTCTAATTTTAGTCAGCACATAATCCTCAGACGAGGCTAGAATATGAAAAATAATCGCACCATCTTGAAAAAATTTGAGTTTATTGGATTGGTAATTGGGTTACTGGGTTCAGCCTTTTTTCTCACCGGTCCGTTCGATTCCTTAACTGTAGCAGGGCATATTTCGTTAGCAATATTTTGGCTTGCTGCTTGGTTTTACATAAGCGAACCCATTCCTGTTTACGCAACCTCATTACTTGTTATGCTTTTGGGGGCTTTATTGCTCTCAAAAGAAGGTCCGATATTCATAAATGCGAAGCCGGATTTATACACCTTGAGCACCGATTCAACCGGGATCGGAATTGTTCCAAATTCCGCCTTGTTTAATCAAAATTCGATATTAGTGTATGAAAAAGGAAATTGGAGAACCGAACCGGTCAGCATATCAAAATCAACCGATTCAGAATCTACGATATCCTTTACTGCCAATACCAACGTACCCATTGCAGCAAATGCCTATACACTAAACTCAGGGTATGAACCGCTGAGTTACAAAACCATTTTCGGAACCTTAGCGAATCCCATTATCGTTTTATTTCTAGGCGGATTTATGTTGGCTAGAGGCGCTGTAAAATACAAACTAGACAATGCACTAACTGCCTATCTATTACGTCCGTTCGGCAAAAAACCTGCTTTTATTTTATTCGGCTTGATATTGGTCACAGCCATTTTATCAGCGTTTATGAGCAACACAGCCACCACAGCAATGATGATGACTGTAATTCTACCCATTATTGCCGCCGTTCCTGATAATGATAAATTCAAAACCGCAATTGTTTTATCCATTCCGGTTGCTGCAAACATTGGCGGTATCGCCACTCCAATCGGAACACCCCCAAACGCGATTGTTGTGGCAGCATTAGCTCAACACAAAATCTCTATTCCTTTCTCTGATTGGGTGATTATGGCCTTGCCATTCACTCTGGTTCTTTTATTTCTGGCTTGGTTTTTATTACACACCTTATTCAAAACAGATTTAAAAGAGTTGAATTTAGATGTGAATGCCAAGTTCAATAAATCACCTAAAGCCATCTTTCTCTATTTCGTTTTCGGATTCACGATTTTGCTTTGGTTTACCGAAAACTTACATGGTATTCCATCGGGCATGGTTGCGTTTGTACCGATAACTCTGCTCACTTTCGGTACTGTTTTAGACAAAAATGACATTCACTCTTTATCATGGGAAGTGCTTTGGTTGGTTGCAGGAGGTATGTCACTCGGTATGCTTTTAGACAAAACAGGTGTTGCCGTTTGGATTATCCAGGCGATTGACTGGTCGATGTTTAATATCGTAATCATTTTATTGGTCTTTGCTGTAATTGGCTGGATTCTTGCCAACTTCATGTCTCATACTGTAACCGCGACCTTGCTCATGCCTTTAGGCGTAAGTCTTGGAGTTAGTGCAAATTTGGGTGATTCATATAATGTGGTTATAGCAACGATGGTAATTGGTATTGCAACAAGTATTTCGATGATTCTCCCCATATCAACCCCGCCAAATGCAATCGCAGTTGCAACAAACCTTGTAAATACCAAAGACATGGCAAAAATTGGGTTAATCATTGGTTTGATTGGAATTCCATTAATGTTAACATTTGCATGGTTTTATTGGACCTTATTTTATTAGGAGCGAGATATGAAATCAAACTATTATATACTCATAATTGAAGACGAAGCGCCGGTTCGTGACGCCGTTTTGCGCGATGTTGAAAAATTCGAAAACTACTTTCCGGTTGAAGCTGTTCAAAGCGCAGAAGAAGCTGAAGAACTCATTGCAGCTATTCAAAACGAAGGCGGCAAAATTGCCCTGATTCTTTGCGATCATTTACTTCCAGTTAAAAACGGCGTGGATTTTTTAATTGAAAGCATGCAGTTCCCCATTACCAGACATGCAAAAAAAGTCTTGGTTACTGGTCAGGCCGGACATCAGGATACCATAAATGCAGTTAACAATGCCGGGTTAGATTTCTATGTGAGTAAACCTTGGAAAACAGAAGACTTTCAACAGGTAGTGAAAAAACAATTAACTGATTTTGTTTTGAAAGAACCGGGCTTAGACCCCATACCATACATGGGAATTCTAGACGGTGCAAAAATTATGGACCATATCCGAAATTCCGGTTTAGCTGCCGATTCATAACCAAATTATGGACAGTTTCATTGATTCCTACAAATTATCAGAACCGATTGAGTTAGTTAATCAGCTTAAAACATTACTTGAAGCAGATTTTCCCGATAAATTTGAATTAAAAGAATATGAAATCGACGACCTCATTTTTCGTGAGGGACAATCAAACCGTATTCTCTACATCCTTTTAAGCGGAACCATTGAGCTATCCAAATACAATAAAAGTGATATTCCTGTAAAAGTTGATTGGATTCGCCCCGGTTCATTATTTGGTGTTCTTTCGTTCACGACCGGACGTTCCACTCTAACCTTCGCAAAAGCCAAATCCAAAAGCGAAGTATTAGAAATCAGCCTGCCGAACTTTGAACGCATTCGAAAAGAATCGACTGTTTTTTATGATGTAATTGGCCAGCTCTTTATTCAAAACTTAATCGAACGCTACATCCATGTGGTTTCAATTCATATGGAATTAGATGAGCTGCACTTAGAACTTCAAAAAGAGCGAAACAATCTAAAATTAACGCTAGGTGAATTACAAGCGTCTCAAGAACGACTTGTCAATCAAGAAAAAATGGCCATTTTGGGTCAACTCGTAGCCGGATTTGCACACGAAGTGAACAACCCGGCCGGTGCATTAATCAACTCAATAGATTTTTTGAGCAGTGATTTACCTGAATTACTGAAAATCATCCCAACTCAAACCATTCCACCCGTTGATGCTTTCAATTGGGGAATTCAGCAAGAATCTGTTTCTACTTTAAAAACACGCGAACTTAGCAAACAGCTCGAACAAAACTATCCCGAATTGGAAAGAAGCGTAATTCGGAAAATTGCACAGCTTCCTAAACAAGTAGTTGAAACCTTAGAACAAGAGTTTAAAGCATCTATAAAAAAAGGCGATATCACCGAGTTGCTGAAAATTATTAATCTGATTGAACTCGGAATTGCATTTAAAGGTATGAACGTAAGTGCCCGAAGAATTGCTGAACTGGTTCAGAGTATGAAAAACTATGCTCGCCAAGGAAACGCCCAGTTGGAAGACACCAATATAAAATCAGGATTAAACGATACGATGTTAATTTTGAGTAATCGACTCAAAAAACGTACCGTTATTTTAGATTTGGAAGATGTTCCTGAAACACAAGCCGTTGTTGGCGAACTCAATCAGGTTTGGACAAACATTTTGATTAATGCCTGTGATGCCACATCTGACGGAAACCGATTAAAAATAAGTTGTGGTGAATTAAACGGGTTAATTTGGGTGCAGTTTGAAGATGAAGGCCCCGGCGTACCCGACATAATCAAAGACCGAATATTTGAAGCTAATTTTACAACCAAAAACTCAAGCGGACATTTTGGTTTAGGACTCGGCTTAGCTATTACCTATCAAATCATAAAAAAACACAATGGCGAAATTGAGGTCGGTCGCTCAAAAGAACTTGGCGGTGCTAGTTTTACCGTTTGGCTTCCAATACAACAAGGTTTTTAATTAGCTGTTGTATTCGTTGGCTGAGTTTGGGTGGGTTGTTTTTTCTTGCTTTTAAACATTCCGGTTATAGAATCCCAGAACTTTGCCAATCCGGACTTTTTCTTTGAAGCAGCTACGTTTGAAGCTTCTTTTTCTTTATCTGTTGCTTTGGCTTTCGTGTACTGGATTGCATTCGGATTAACAATCTGTCCAGTTCTGGATAAGAAACCATCTCTGGCTCTTTTTTGGATGAGCGGATTACTCGCATCGGCGGCTAAACGAAATCCTATTCTTGGCGAAGCATGCCCTGCAAAACGATAATCTCTTACACCAACGCCGATAAAGAAATCATTAGATGCCCATGAACCGCCACGAACTACTTTTCTGGATTCTGCGGCATTGTTATAGGTAGGTGTTACAAGTTGGCGCATTGCCATTTTTAGCACTTTATATGATGCGAAATAAGCATCTTGGCACCATTCGCTGGCGTTTCCAGCCATATCATAAATCCTGAAATTGTTCGGCGGAAAAGAACCAACCGGAGCCGAAATTACAAATCCATCAACAGCTAAATCTCCGTTCGGAGCAAAATTAGCAAGTGGATCGCCGGTTTTTGCGTTTCTTGAATAGATTCCCTCCCAAGGATAGGTTCTACCACTTACTCCGCTTCGTGCGGCATATTCCCATTCTGCTTCTGATGGCAGTCTTTTACCGGCCCATTTAGCAAATTTATTCGCTTGATGCCATGTTAAACACACAACAGGATAATTTGCATAGCCCTCATCATAAAAATAAATTCTCCAAGGCACCCCAACTTCTTTTGCCCAAGCAATTGAGTCGGGCATCATTAAGGAACGCTCGTCTTCAGGTAATTCTTCTAAATAGGAACGATATTGCCCATTTGTTACCTCGAATTGATCCATCCAAAATGCGTTTACAGCTATACGAACATTTCCGGAAGGTTGAATTCCAAGAGGATCTTCATCGTTCAAACCCATAATAAATTCCCCGCCGGGAACTAATATCATTTTGGACAAATACCCGTTTGGCAACGGAAAATCTTGCACGAGGTCTGCATCTAAGTAATACTGAACACCCAAATCAGGGTCCAAATCTATGATGGGCTTTTCTACCGGATCCGGATCAAATTTATTCCCGGTTTGAAATAATCCACATGAACTCAAAAACAACGTCAAAAACGTTAATTGAGCCCAATTTGAAAATATATTCAGTGGTTTATTTGTAACCTTCACGTAATTCGGTATAAAAACAAGGTGATTTTTTGAATGATTTGCTTGAATTTCACTTGTTATTTTTCAAGCAAGTCTCACATCTATCAATATTAGTGCCAATCTTTAAAAGCTATCGCTCAGCGCTAAAAGATAGGCAAAAAAGAACTTAGTGGCTTTGCGATGAACGAAGGTCGAATAATTGGTTGAGCAGTGAATCACTTTCTTGTTTATGAGCATCAAATAGCTGATTTACATTTAGTTCATGATACAATTCTAAAAGATGCGGAGCTATGTTTTTCAACGTATTATCCACCTCAAATACGTGCATTTTCCCCCAATTGTGCAGGTCTTTCTCACCTTTATCAACTATTAAAACCTGTTGATTTACTCTTGAATACAATTCATTTGAAATGGTTATTGAGTTCTTTGCAGAAATGGATTCTAATCTACTTGAAACATTAACTGTATTACCCCAAACGTCAAATGCAATTCGTTGATTTCCGATTACACCGGCAATTACAGGTCCGGTATGCATACCCACTCTAAGAGCCCATTCATTATCGCTTATTTTTTGATCATTAAAATACTGAACGGCTTCTCTGAGTTTTAACGCTGCTAATATTGCTCTTACTTCCGGATTATCCGGCTTTGTATTTACTCCTACAACCGCCATATAGGCATCGCCTATTGTTTTAACGCGCTCTAAACCGAAGTGATTTGTTATTTCATCAAATGCAGAGAATAGCTTATTTAGTTGCTCGATTCCTGTTGATGCACCCGATTCTTTAATCAAGCCGGTAAAACCAACAAAGTCAGTAAACAGAACCGTTGCATCTTCGAAATACTCCGGTTCGGGTTCGTTGCCCTCTTTTAGTTTTTCAATAATTCGATTAGGAAGAATAGATTTCAAAATGGTTTCAATTCTATCGCGCTCACCCCTGATTCCTGTTTGCAAATGTTTAATACGTAAATGTGTTTTAACACGAGCTAAAAGTTCTTCTTTTTTGAACGGCTTAGAAATGTAATCAACACCACCTGCGGCAAAACACTGAACTATATTATTTAAATCATTTAATGCAGAAAGAAATAAAATCGGTACATCATATAAACCCAGCTCGCTCTTCATCTTTCTGGCTGTTTCGTAACCGTCAATTCCGGGCATTTGAATATCCATCAAAATCAAATCTGGCTGTACTTTCTGAGCAATTTTCAACGCTCGTTCACCGGAAGTGGCGGCTAATAGACGAAAGTTTTCCTCACTTAATGTTACCAACATTAAATCCAGATTGTTTTTGTTGTCATCAACAACTAAAACGGTATCCTTATTATTTCCCTGATTTTCTGATAGCATCGTTGCTCCGATCGAATGAAATAAAGGTGTTAAACCACAAGAATTTAGAGCCTCTAAATAACTGAATTTAATACATTATTCAAATACAGAATAAAGGCTAGAACAATATTTCTGATTTTTAACCTATTTTTTTTAATAAAATCAGAC